>NZ_JBEYZD010000009.1:0-170296 GCF_040645895.1 Streptomyces olindensis
CATCAGGATCGCGAAGGTGGAGGCGGGCAGGCGGCGCAGGGCGAGGAGTTCGAGGGTGTAGGGCAGGACCGAGGAGAGCAGCGCCACCGCCGCGCGCGGCGGCCCCGACCTCGTACGAAAGCTGTTCGAGCCGCTCGGCTGGACGGTGAGCGCCGAGCCCGTGCCCGCGACCCGGCGCCGCCGGGTGGCCCTGGGAGCCGGCGCGGTCGCCCTGGTCGCGGCGGTCGGCGTCGGGGCCTGGCTCTCCACCTCGGACGACGACGGGGGAGCCCCTCCCCAGGACACCAAGAACTCGGCGCCCCAGTCCCCCTGACCCCGGGCGGCGCCCGCCCGCACCGCCCGCCCGGCGATGGCCGCCGGGCGGAGCCGTTACGCTGGAGGGCGTGGCAGTCGTCGACGTATCCGAAGAGCTCAAGTCCCTCTCCTCGACCATGGAGTCGATCGAGGCCGTTCTGGACCTCGACAAGATGAGGGCAGACATCGCCGTGCTCGAGGAGCAGGCGGCCGCGCCGTCCCTGTGGGACAACCCCGATGAGGCGCAGAAGATCACCAGCAAGCTGTCCCACCTCCAGGCCGAGGTGCGGAAGGCCGAGGCCCTGCGCGGTCGCATCGACGACCTCGGCGTCCTCTTCGAGATGGCCGAGGAGGAGGACGACCCGGACACCCGCGCCGAGGCCGAGTCCGAGCTCACCGCCGTGAAGAAGGCGCTCGACGAGATGGAGGTCCGCACCCTCCTCTCCGGCGAGTACGACGCGCGTGAGGCCCTGGTGAACATCCGCGCCGAGGCCGGTGGCGTCGACGCCGCCGACTTCGCCGAGAAGCTCCAGCGCATGTACCTGCGCTGGGCCGAGCAGCGCGGCTACAAGACCGAGATCTACGAGACGTCGTACGCGGAGGAGGCCGGCATCAAGTCGACCACCTTCGCCGTCCAGGCGCCCTACGCGTACGGCACGCTCTCCGTCGAGCAGGGCACGCACCGCCTCGTGCGCATCTCGCCCTTCGACAACCAGGGCCGGCGGCAGACGTCCTTCGCGGGCGTCGAGGTCCTGCCCGTGGTCGAGCAGTCCGACCACGTCGACATCGACGAGAGCGAGCTGCGGGTCGACGTGTACCGCTCCTCGGGCCCCGGCGGCCAGGGCGTGAACACCACGGACTCCGCGGTGCGCATCACCCACCTCCCGACCGGCATCGTCGTCTCCTGCCAGAACGAGCGCTCGCAGATCCAGAACAAGGCCACGGCGATGAACGTCCTCCAGGCCAAGCTGCTGGAGCGGCGCCGCCAGGAGGAGCAGGCCAAGATGGACGCCCTCAAGGGCGACGGCGGCAACTCCTGGGGCAACCAGATGCGTTCCTATGTGCTGCACCCGTACCAGATGGTCAAGGACCTGCGCACCGAATTCGAGGTCGGCAACCCCGAGTCCGTGTTCAACGGCGAGATCCAGGGATTCCTCGAAGCCGGAATTCGCTGGCGCAAGCAGCAGGAGAAGTAAGTTTGTCGACAAGGCAACTGCCGCCCTCGGGGCGGTGGTTGCCTTTTCTGTACCTGCATGTCTGGGTTTTACATCACACTCACAGGCTCAGACTCCCGGCATAGCCCCCGTAGTTGGACATGGCGCCCGCAAACGCCCTTGACGTGTCTTTGAAAAATGGGAAGGGTAAAGCGCGGCATGCGTGTCTCTGGGGCGCATGTGAACCGGGGGGCCTTTCACCGCAGCCTTCCCCGTCGAGCACAGCCCCGAACGCTGCCTAATGACGATGAGCTACTGGGGGTAGCAACCACATGACGAAGAAGACGCGGATCCGTGTCGCGCGGATAGCGGCCGGTGCCGTGATCGCCGCCGGTGCCTCGCTGACCGCCGCCGGTGCCGCATCCGCCGCGGAGGCCGACGACTGCCTGCTCGGCATCCTGTGCGCCGACGAGTCGCCCGTCCCGACCCCGCCGACCACCCCGCCGGTTCCGACCGAGCTTCCGACGGACCCGCCGACCGGTCTGCCGACCGACCCGCCGGTGACCGACGAGCCCACCGACCCCACGGACGAGCCCACCGAGCCGACCGAGGACCCGACGAGCCGGCCCACCGACCCGGGCAACGGGAACGGCAACGGCAACGGCAACGGGAATGGCAACGGGAACGGCAACGCCAACGGCGGCAACAACGGCGGCGGCAACAACACCGGCCCCGACGGCGGCACCTCCCCGCAGCAGGAGGGCTCCTCGTCCCTCACCGACATCGGCTCGGACAACACCCCGGCCCCGCAGCAGCAGGCCCAGGCCGGCGGCCCGGAGCTCGCCGAGACGGGTGCCGCGCAGACCACCTTCCTGGTGATCGGCGCCGCCACGATGATCGCCGGCGGTGTCGGCTTCCGTGTCCTGCCGCGCCTGATGGGCGGCCGGGGCGGCGCCGCCGCCTGACGGTAGGCACGCCCCTACGGACCGTAGGCACAGCACGACGTTCGAGGGCCCGGAGCGAAACGCTCCGGGCCCTCGGCCGTGTCTTCGTCTTCGGGGGCGCGTCCCCGCCCTCGCGTGCTCCGGTGCGCCCTCAGGCGGTCTGGTGGGCCAGCAGGGCCACCGCGGCGATCAGCACCGTCAGCAGGGCGATCAGCGTCATCGGGTTCAGATTCGCGAGGAAGTTCTCCTGCTGCAGCCGCTCGCGGTTCGCGCGGCACACGGGGCAGCGGCCCTCGCTCACGGGGGCCGCGCAGTTCGCGCACACCAGCCGGTCGTACGTCATGCGCTTGCCCTCCTTGCGCCGGTTCCACGTACCCAACGTTCGTGGGGACGGGAATGTTCCCCTCTCCACTGTGCCAGGTTCCTCCGGAGGCCGCGCGGTTCACTGCCACAGGAGTGGTGGTGCGGGGGTCGGCACAAAACGGCACATCCATGGCGCAACCACGGTCGGTGACTGCGGTCCCCTACCCGGTTCGCGTATGGTCACGCTCATCTACCCCCGGCGACCCGTGGTGCATCCGTGATCCGATTCGACAATGTCTCCAAGGTCTACCCCAAGCAGACCCGCCCCGCCCTCAGGGATGTCTCCCTGGAGGTCGAGAAGGGCGAGTTCGTCTTCCTCGTGGGGTCCTCCGGCTCCGGAAAGTCCACCTTCCTGCGGCTGATCCTCCGCGAGGAGCGGTGCAGTCACGGGCAGGTGCACGTGCTGGGCAAGGACCTCGCCCGCCTCTCCAACTGGAAGGTGCCGCAGATGCGGCGCCAGCTGGGGACGGTCTTCCAGGACTTCCGCCTGCTGCCGAACAAGACGGTCGGCGAGAACGTCGCCTTCGCGCAGGAGGTCATCGGCAAGTCGCGCGGCGAGATCCGCAAGTCCGTGCCGCAGGTGCTCGACCTCGTCGGGCTCGGCGGCAAGGAGGACCGGATGCCCGGCGAGCTGTCCGGTGGTGAGCAGCAGCGCGTCGCCATCGCGCGGGCCTTCGTCAACCGGCCCAAGCTGCTCATCGCCGACGAGCCCACCGGCAACCTCGACCCGCAGACCTCCGTCGGCATCATGAAGCTGCTCGACCGCATCAACCGGACGGGCACGACCGTGGTGATGGCCACGCACGACCAGAACATCGTGGACCAGATGCGCAAGCGCGTCATCGAGCTGGAGAAGGGCCGCCTCGTCCGCGACCAGGCCCGCGGCGTCTACGGCTACCAGCACTGAGACCGCACCCGAGATCCACGGAAAGGCATAACCAGCCGCCATGCGCGCCCAGTTCGTCCTGTCGGAGATCGGCGTCGGTCTCCGCCGCAACCTGACGATGACCTTCGCCGTCATCGTCTCCGTCGCCCTGTCGCTCGCCCTGTTCGGCGGGTCGCTCCTGATGAGCGACCAGGTCAACACCATGAAGGGCTACTGGTACGACAAGGTCAACGTCTCGATCTTCCTCTGCAACAAGAGCGACGCCGAGTCCGACCCGAACTGCGCCAAGGGCGCGGTGACGGACGACCAGAAGAAGCAGATCAAGGCCGACCTCGACAAGATGGACGTCGTCCAGACGGTCACGTACGAGTCGCAGGACCAGGCGTACAAGCACTACAAGGAGCAGTTCGGCGACTCCCCGCTGGCCAGTTCCCTCACGCCGGACCAGATGCAGGAGTCGTACCGCATCAAGCTGAAGGACCCGCAGAAGTACCAGGTCATCGCGACCGCCTTCGACGGGCGGGACGGCGTGCAGTCCGTGCAGGACCAAAAGGGCATCCTGGACAATCTCTTCGGGCTTCTCAACGGCATGAACTGGGCCGCGCGCGCGGTGATGGCGCTCATGCTCGTCGTCGCGCTGATGCTGATCGTCAACACCGTGCGCGTCTCGGCGTTCAGCCGGCGGCGCGAAACCGGCATCATGCGCCTGGTCGGCGCCTCGGGCTTCTACATCCAGGCGCCGTTCATCATGGAGGCCGCCGTCGCCGGACTCATCGGCGGCACCCTCGCGTGCGCCTTCCTGCTGATCGCCCGGTACTTCATCATCGACCACGGTCTGGCGCTGTCCGAGAAGCTGAATCTGATCAACTTCATCGGCTGGGACGCCGTTCTCACGAAGCTGCCGCTCATCCTCGCCACGAGTCTGCTGATGCCCGCGTTGGCCGCGTTCTTCGCGCTGCGCAAGTACTTGAAGGTGTGACGCATGCCAACAGGGGCCGTACGGTCAACCCACCGTACGGCCCTTCCGTCTGTCCTAGACTCACCGGCATGTCAGGTCGTGACCCGTTCTGTCAGCCCCGCCGCGTTCGCCGTGGGGCCGCCCTGACCTTGCTGTTCACGAGCGTGCTCGTCGCCGGTGCGGCCACCGGGGCGTTGCCGCAGGCCGATCGGAAGTCCACGCCGGACGAGGCGGGTTCGGCCGCCGCGGCCGGGCACCACGCGGCGGTCACCAGGGCGGCCGAGGAGGCCCTGGCCGACGGCAAGTCCCCGGTGGAGGCCGCGAAGCGCGCCGTCAGCCGCAGTGGGGACCGCTGGGGCGCCGTCTACTCCGAGGGCGAGTACGAGGAGTTCGAGGACGCCCTCGACGGCCAGTACACCGGCGTCGGCCTGTGGGCCCGCAGCGAACGGGACGGCCGTATCGCGGTGACGAAGGTGCGCGCCGGCTCGCCCGCGGCCGCCGCCGGGATCCGCCCCGGCGACGTGCTGCACAGCGTCGACGGCCGGAAGACCGAGGGACGGCCCGTCACGGAGGTCGTCTCCTTACTGCGCGGGGACGCCACCGACGCC
The DNA here is from genome assembly GCF_040645895.1 of Streptomyces olindensis. NCBI lineage: Bacteria > Bacillati > Actinomycetota > Actinomycetes > Kitasatosporales > Streptomycetaceae > Streptomyces > Streptomyces olindensis. The sequence goes on from NZ_JBEYZD010000009.1 coordinate 5,208, forward strand.
CCCGCCGGCACCACCGTCCGCCTCGGCCTGGAGCGCGGCACGCGCGCGTGGACCGAGACCCTGCGCCGCGCCCAGCTGTCCACCGACTCGGTCACCGTCCGGCGGGTCGCCGGCCCGGTCACCGTCATCCGGGTCGACACCTTCACCAAGGGCTCCGGCGACCAGGTCCGCGAGGCCCTGGAGCAGGCCCCGCCCGGCGCCGGCGTCGTCCTCGACCTGCGCGGCAACTCCGGCGGCCTGGTCACCGAGGCCGTCACCGCCGCCTCCGCCTTCCTCGACGGCGGCCTCGTCGCCACGTACGGCGTCGACGGCGAGCAGCGCGCCCTGCACGCCGAGCCCGGCGGCGACACGACGAGACCCCTGGTCGCGCTCGTCGACGGCGGGACGATGAGCGCGGCCGAGCTCCTCACCGGCGCCCTGCAGGACCGCGGACGCGCCCTGGTCGTGGGCTCCCGCACCTTCGGCAAGGGCTCGGTCCAGATGCCGAGCCGGCTGCCCGACGGCTCCGTCGCGGAGCTGACCGTCGGCCACTACCGCACCCCCTCGGGCCGAGGGGTGGACGGCCGGGGCATCACGCCCGACCTGGACGCCGACGAAGGGGCCCTGCAGCGGGCCGAGAGCGTCCTGCGCGGCCTCGCGACCTCCTCGTAATCCGCTTCCCGCCGACCCCCTCCATGGTGCGAAAATGGGCGGCACTATGGCTAAGGAAAAAGGGCGCAAGCTGATCGCGCAGAACAAGAAGGCGCGGCACGACTACCTCATCATCGACACCTACGAGGCCGGCCTGGTCCTCACCGGGACCGAGGTGAAGTCCCTGCGCCAAGGACGGGCGTCGCTGGTCGACGGCTTCGTGCAGCTCGACGGGAACGAGGCGTGGCTGTACAACGTGCACGTGCCGGAGTACACCCAGGGCACCTGGACCAACCACAGCGCCCGCCGCAAGCGGAAGCTGCTGCTGCACCGTGCCGAGATCGACAAGCTGGAGTCGAAGTCGGGCGAGACGGGCCACACCATCGTGCCGCTCGCGCTGTACTTCAAGGACGGCCGAGCCAAGGTCGAGATCGCGCTGGCGAAGGGCAAGAAGGAGTACGACAAGCGGCAGGCGCTGCGGGAGAAGCAGGACCGCCGGGAGACCGACCGCGCGATCGCGGCGGTGAAGCGGAGGCAGCGCGGGGCGTAGGGAATACGCTGGCACCGACCTGCGTTGGTCACGTACGATGGTGCTCGCACCCCACAGCGGGTACGCACCCCTCTCCGGAGGGGATTGTCAACACAACATGGGGATGATCGGTTTCGACAGCGGCTGTCGAAGCAGGGGAAGCGTGTCGAGGAAGCGGCAATGATCTCGTAAACCATATGTCGCAAAAAATAATCGCCAACACCAAGCGCGATTCCCAGGCCTTCGCCCTCGCTGCCTGATAAGCAGTGACTGAAGGCCCCTAAATGGGTGTCAGCCCGGGAGTGTTCCCGACCCGGATCCTGGCATAAGCTAGGGAACTAAACCATCGAGCCCGGTCACGGGGCTCGATGGGAAATCAAACAGTGACTGGGCCCGTCGGCGACTTGTTCGCGTGATCGCCGGGGCCGAGAAAATCGCAGCGAACTGCACACGGAGAAGCCCTGGTTCTGCACCGTTGGACGCGGGTTCGATTCCCGCCATCTCCACTCATCCCATGTGGGCGAAGGCCCCGTCGCTTCGAGCGGCGGGGCCTTCGTCATGCCCGGCTCGTGCTGCCCCGCTCCGTCAGGTGCGGCCGCAGCAGGGTCGTCTCCGGCACGGGTGTGCCGCTGTGCTTCCGCATCAGCAGGTGCACCGCCCGCGTGCCCAGCTCCGCCGACGGCACGGGGACCGACGTGATCGTCGCGGGGGTGTCGGTGCCGACGGCCACGACCGACAGGTCCTCGGGGATGCGCAGGCCGAACTGCCGGAAGGCCGTGAGCAGGGGGTCCAGGAGGGGATCGTTCTGGACGATCACGGCCGTCGGGGCGGGGTGGGCGCGCAGCAGGCGGTCCGCGAGGGCGCGGGCCGCGGGCGGGGACGGTTCGGTGGGGTGCGCCGACGAAGCCAGGCCGTGCCGGTGGGCCGCGGCGGTGACGCCCTCGACCAGGCGGCGGGCCGAGGCGGTCTCGCGGAGGTAGACCTCCGGCGGCGGGCCGGCCAGGGCCACGGACCGGTGGCCGAGGCGGGCCAGGTGGTGCACGCACGCCTCGCCCGCCGCGCGATAGTCCAGGTCGACGCAGGTCAGACCCCGCGGGTCGGCGGGGAGGCCGAGCAGCACGACCGGGTGGTCCAGGGAGCGGAGCAGGGGCAGACGCGGGTCGTGGAGGCCGATGTCCAGGACCAATAACGCGTCCGCCGGAGCCGGTCCCCGGAGCCGGGTCAGGCCCTCCTCGTGGGTGAGGAGCAGCACGTCGTGGTCGTACCCGCGGGCCGCCGTGACCAGCGACTGCGTCAGCCGCATCGCCGCCGGCACGTCGACGCCGCCGCGCAGCGGAGCCGCCACGGCCAGGACCTTCGCCCCGTCGTGCGGCGGCGCGCCCGTCCGCGGCCGGTAGCCCAGCTCCCGGGCCGCCGCCTCCACGCGGCGCCGGGTCTCCGGCGAGATCGGGCGCTTGCCGCTCAGCGCGTAGGAGACGGTGCTGGGGGAGACCCCGGCCCGGCGGGCCACGTCCGTGATCCTGACCATCAGGCCGGTTCCAGCGTCAGGGTGCCCGTCCCCGCCGCCGCGCGCACCTCGCGGTGGCCGTCGGCCAGGGCCCAGGGCGCCGACGGGTCGCTGCACGAGGCTCGCAGGGTGTCCCCGTCGCACACGACCGTGAAGGTCACCTCCCCGACCCGTACCGTCCTCTTCTCGCCCGGCCGCAGGCCGTACGCCCGGAGCGTCACCCCGTCGGCGTGGTCGTAGTCCGGGCGGTCGTCCCGCGCGCCCACCGGGAGTACCGCTCCCGGCCGGACCAGCAGCGGCGCGCTCAGGAAGTCGTGCCGCTCGCGCACCCAGCGCGGCCCGGTCACCGTCCCGCCGGTGAGGAAGTGCGTCCAGGTGCCCTCGGGGACGTAGTACGAGACGTCGCCCTCGTCGCTGAAGACCGGTGCCACCAGCAGGTCCGGGCCGAGCATGTACTGCCGCTCCAGGTGCGCGCAGCCCGGGTCGTCCGGGAACTCCAGCACCATCGCCCGCATCATCGGCACGCCCTCGGTGTGGGCCGTGCGGGCCGCCTCGTACAGGTACGGCATGAGGCGCAGCTTCAGCCGGGTGAACCGCCGGGCCACCTCGACCGCCTCGTCGTCGAAGAGCCAGGGGACCCGGTAGGAGCTGCTGCCGTGCAGGCGGCTGTGGGAGGAGAGCAGACCGAACACCAGCCAGCGCTTGAACAGGGCCGGGGTCGGGGTGCCCTCGAAGCCGCCGATGTCGTGGCTCCAGAAGCCGAAGCCCGACAGACCGAGGGACAGGCCGCCGCGCAGCGACTCCGCCATCGACTCGTAGGTGGCCTCGCAGTCGCCGCCCCAGTGCACCGGGAACTGCTGGCTCCCCGCCGTCGCCGAGCGGGCGAAGAGGACCGCCTCCGCCTCGCCGCGGTGCTTGCGCAGCACCTCGAAGACCGTGCGGTTGTACAGGTACGTGTAGTAGTTGTGCATCCGCTCCGGGTCGGAGCCGTCGGACCAGACCACGTCGAGCGGCACCCGTTCGCCGAAGTCGGTCTTGAAGCAGTCGACGCCCTGCGCGAGCAGCGCCTCCAGCTTCGCGGCGTACCAGTCGCGGGCGGCCGGCGACGTGAAGTCGACCAGGGCCATGCCCGGCTGCCACATGTCCCACTGCCAGACGCTGCCGTCCGGGCGTCTCAGCAGGTGCCCGAGCGCCTTCCCCTCGGCGAACAGCGGGGAGCGCTGGGCGATGTACGGATTGATCCAGACGGAGACGCGCAGGTCACGGGCCTTCAGGCGGGTGAGCATGCCCTCCGGGTCGGGGAAGACCCGCTCGTCCCACCGGAAGTCGCACCAGTGGTACTCGCGCATCCAGAAGCAGTCGAAGTGGAAGACGGACAGAGGGAGTTCGCGCTCCCGCATGCCGTCGATGAAGGACGTCACCGTCTCCTCGTCGTACGACGTGGTGAAGGACGTCGACAGCCACAGGCCGAACGACCAGGCGGGCGGCAGGGCCGGGCGGCCGGTCAGGGCCGTGTACTTGCGCAGGATGTCCTTCGGGGTGGGGCCGTAGATGACGTAGTACGTCAGCTCCTGGGTCTCCGCACTGAACTGCACCCGGGAGACCACCTCCGAGGCGACCTCGAAGGACACCTTGCCGGGGTGGTCGACGAAGACGCCGTAGCCCGCGTCCGTGAGGTAGAAGGGCACGTTCTTGTAGGCCTGTTCGCTGCACGTGCCGCCGTCGGACTGCCAGATGTCGACGACCTGGCCGTTCTTCACCAGCGGGCCGAAGCGTTCCCCGAGGCCGTAGACGGACGTGCCGACGTTCAGGACCAGCTGTTCGCGCAGGTGGTGTGCACCGGCCGGGTCCCGCATGATGCCCGTGCTCCGGTGGCCGCTGCCGGTGAGCGTGCGGCCGTGCGCGAGGAACTCGACCTGCCAGGGGCCGCCGCGGGCGAGCCGGACCGACAGCTCGCCCGACGTCAGGGTGACGTGCTCGTCGTCGTGCGAGAGCTGCGGGGCGGTCTCCGAGGCCGTGATCCCGAAGGCGGGGCCCTGGGGGCGGCCGCCCGTGAAATGCGTGAGCGTCAGTCCGATGACGTCGGGCATGGGCGTGTGCGCGGTGACCGTGAGGACGGGGCCCGTCATCAGGTCGCCGCGGGAGCGGATGGGCCGGGTCGGCGCGTGCATCTCCAGCGTGCCGTCCGACTCGATGACGTCGAGGACTTCGGCCGGGTAGGCCGCGGTGACGCCCTCGCGCAGGAGCCAATAGCCGTCGGTGAACTTCATGTGTGGGGGTCCCTCGCTTCACGGCACGGTTGTCGAAGCGCTTCGACAACCGAACGTATGTGGGGGGCGCGAGGGCGTCAATGGGTCGTGCGGGTTCGGGTGAAGCGATTCGACGCGACCGTCAGGGACAGCGCCAGGGCCAGGGCCGCCGCCGTCACCGGGACGCCGTAGCCCGCCGTCGCCGACACGTGCTCCACCGTCCAGCCGCCGAGCGCGCTGCCGCCGGCGATGCCGCCGAGCAGGCCGGTCACCGCGAGGGTCATGCCCTCGTTCAGCCGGCCCTCGGGGGTGCGCTCCTGGACCAGCGTCATGGTGGTGACCATCGTCGGGGCCGTCGCCATCCCGGCGACCAGCAGGGTGCCCGCCAGGAGCGCGAGCGAACCGGTGAGCGCGGCGGTGAGCAGCGGCAGGGTCAGCAGGACGCCCATCGCGGCCACGCACCACGACAGGCGGGCCGCGGCCGGGCCGGCCGGCTTCACCGCGCCGTACAGCAGGCCCGCCGCGCAGGACCCGGCCGCCTGGAGGGCGAGCACGGCGCCCGCCGCCGCACCGTGGCCCCGCGCGTCCGCGAACGCGAGCGTGACGACCTCCGTCGAGCCGAAGATCCCGCCCATCGCCAGGCAGACCGCGAGCAGCGGGGGCATGCCGGGAGCGCGCAGCGGGGCCTTCGCGGGTATCCGTTCGCGGACCGGCGGTTCCGTCGCCCGCCGGGACGTGAACAGGAGCATGCCGGACAGCAGCAGCACCGCTCCGGCCAGCGTGCCCGCCTCCGGGAAGAACGCCCCGCACAGGAAGGCCGCGAGCACCGGACCCAGCATGAAGCACAGTTCGTCCGCGGCCTGCTCGAAGGAGTTGGCGGTGTGCAGGGCCTTGGCGTCACCGGCCAGCAGGTGGGCCCAGCGGGCCCGGGACATGCCGCCGGTGTTGGGGGTCGTGGCGGTGGCGGCGTAGGCGGCGAACAGGGTCCAGTCGGGGGCGTCGTGGCGGACGCACAGCAGCAGCGCGAGGGAGCCGAGGACGGCGATCACCGTGGCGGGCAGGGCCACCCGGGCCTGGCCGTACCGGTCGACGAGCCGCGCGGTCCAGGGCGCGACGACCGCGGTCGCCGCGAGCCCCGTCGCCGTGACGGCACCGGCCAGGGCATACGAGCCCCGCGTCCCGGCGATCATGACGACGGCGCTGACGCTGAACATGCCCATCGGCAGCCGGGCGATGAGGTTCCCGGCGGTGAAGGCGCGGGCGCCGGGCAGCCGGAACAGGCGGCGGTACGGGGTCAGTGGCGGCATGGCTCCACCGTCGCCCCGGGGTGATCACGCGGTCCAACACCTGTTCCGCGCGGAATCACGCACCTGGGTTGTGGACGGCCGGAAACCCCATGGCCGGAAACCCATGGCGGGAAATGTTCGCTCCATGTTCTTCATACAGGGATATGGAGATTACTGATGCTCCTCATGACGCACGGAAAAGATGTTCATTCGGGAAAATCCTTCACTCGTTTGCCGCGCATCCGGCGAAGTGAGCAGGCGGTTAGTCGGTACATGACCGAGGCGACCAGGAAAGACGGCTGGGCGGTAACGCTCGGCCCGTACACCTACATTCCGGCTCCAGCGCACTCGTCGGCCACCGTCAACGGCACCCTCACCAAGGCCGGTTGCCCGGTCACACTGCAGGTGACCGAGCCGGTGCTGCGCGATTTCATCGACGCCATGAGCACACTGGAAAAGGATCTCGCCCGACGGTGGATCAGTGCGACGGAATGGTCCGCTTTCGCGCTCGCGGAATAGTCGGGCCCCCGGCATGTACGACAAAGGAATCGAGGGCACGGGACGGCACCGGGCTCCGGCCCGGGATTTCGTCACCCCCCTGACACCGCCGGATCCGACCTGGGACCCGGCCGAGGAACTGGCGTTCATCCTCGAGGAGGCCCTCGGGGAACAGGCGGCCCGGATTCCCGGCCCCCGGGACGAGGAACCGGCCGTGGCCCCGGAGCAGGCCCCGGCGCCGGGCGCCCACATGAAGCGGCTCCAGGACATCACCGAGGAACTGCCGCCCGTGCGGGACGTCCCCCGCCGCCACCGCAAGGTCCGCACCCGCAGGGCCCCGGGCCTGCTGCGCACCACCAGCTTCCTCGTCGCCGCCCTGGCGGCCGTCATCGCCTCCGCCGTGAGCCTCCTGAGCGGCATGGTCGCCTACGACCCCCTGCGCCTGGTCGCCGCGTCCCCCGCGGAGCGGAACCTGCGCACCTGGTGGCCCCTCCTCGTCTACGGGCCCTGGCTGGTGGCCTCCCTGTCCGTGCTGCGGGCCGCACTGCACCAGCGACGTGCCGCGCACTCCTGGTGTGTGGTCCTGGTCTTCTCCTGCGTGGCCGTCCTGCTGTGCGTCGTCCAGGCGCCCAGGACCGTCCTCGGCACCGCGGCGGCCGCGCTGCCCGGGCTCGCCGCGCTGGCGTGCTTCCAGCAGGTCGTCCGGCAGATCACGCTGACGCGTCCGCCGCTGCGGTCGGTGCCGCGCCACCGGGTGGGACAGGGACCGCCGACGGCGAAGGAGACGCCCGGGGGCGAGGCCGAGCCCGAGACCGCGACCGGCGGCGAGACGACGGGCGGGGAGGAGACGTCCCGGCGGGGCGCCGACGCCTGAGACGGCCCCTCGGGTTTGGTGAGGTGCAGGTCGCCGTCGCCCGAACCCCCGATCCGCCGCCGCTCGAACCCCCGATCCGCCGCCGCTCCAACCGCCGATCCACCTCCGCTGTAGTTTCACCCCATGCCCGCCCACCTCGACCCCCGTCTCCTGCGCGCCTTCGTCACCGTCGCCGAGGAACTGCACTTCACCCGTGCCGCGGTGCGCCTCCACCTGGCGCAGCAGGCGCTCAGCCGGGACGTGCGGCGGCTGGAGCGGGAGCTGGGTGCCGAGCTGTTCGTGCGGACCACCCGGCAGGTGAGCCTCACGCCCGACGGGGAGCGGCTGCTGCCGTACGCCCGGCGGGTGCTCCGGGCGCAGGACGACCTGCTCGCCGCCTTCGACCAGGCCCGGCCCCTGCTGGTGGACCTCAACTCCCCGGGCCTCGCCACGCCGCGCCGCGTCCTGCACCTGGCCCGCGAACTCGCCCCGGAGCACGAACTGATGGCCCGCTACGAGAGCGGCCTGACCGGAGCCGCCGGCGAACTGCTCGCGGGCCGGCTGGACGCCTCGTTCGGACGGTTCGCCGGGCTGGACCCGGCGCTGCGGGCCGGGCTCGACCGCCAGCCGGTGCGGTACGAGCCGATGGCCGTCGTCCTGCCCGAGGACCACCGGCTGGCCGGGCGGGCGCGGGTGCGGCTCGCCGAACTGGCCGGCGAGACCGTCTACGCGGGCGCCGGCAACGCCCGCACGCCGGAGTGGACCGGCCTCGCGCGGCTGCTGTTCGAAGGGCGGGGCATCGAGATCGCGCCACCCGCGCCGCTGGCCGTGGGGGAGGAGGAGTTCCAGCGGGTCATGGCCAGAACGCGCCATCCGGTCCTGGCCGTTGTGGGATTTCCGGCCATGCCGTCGACGGTGTCACGGCCCCTGGTCGACCCTGTCCCGATGTCCCCCGTCTCGCTGGTGTGGCGCAGGGGCCTGACCCACCCCGCGATCGACGCCCTGCGCCGGGCCGCGGCCCGGCTCGCGGCGGAGGAGGGCTGGCTGCGGCGGCCCGCCGGGACGTGGCTTCCCGCCGGTGACGATGTCCTCATGAGGTCTCGCGACCGAAACGATTCGACACGGCGTCCACACACAACCTCCGCGTGCGCTACATTCGACGCCTGAGCACGGTGTGGTAATAGGGGGGCGCTCGGGCGGGCGAGGGGGCCCGGCCCGACGACGGGTGCTCAGGTCGTACGCGCACCTGAACCATCCCGTGGGGGGAAGTGCGTACGCGTGACACAGTGGCGAGAAGACGCCCAACCCGAGTGGCCCGAGGCCGCGACGGCCACCGGTGAAGTCCCCGCGGACGGCAGAGGCCGGGACCGGAGAGTCACCCAGGTCTTCCCCGGCGACGTCCGGACGACCGACCGCCGGCGGCCCGACGCGACGGAGATACTGCGCGGGATCCCGCGGCAGAGCGAGGGGGAGGCCGATTCGCTCGCCCCGGGCACCGGCCCCCGGACCACCGTCCGCGACCCGTGGCGGGAGCCGGAGGAGACCGACCCGTCCGGGCCCGGACGCGACGCCGCCGCGCACACCCACGACCCGCACGAGGTCACCGTCCAGCTCGACGCCGTTCAGCTCGGCGACGGTTTCGTACGGCAGGTCAAGGAAGGCACCGGCGCGGGCCCGGCCGCCGCCGACCGGCCCGTCTTCGTCGACGAGTCCGGCCGCCGCAGCCGCCGCTTCCGGCGGATCGGCATGGTCATCGCCCTGGCCTGCGGCGTCTACGCCGTCGTCATCGTCGCCACACTGCTGTCGGGCAACTCCAACGCGCCCTGGCTGCCCGTGCCGAGCAAGAAGGAGGGCCCGCCGGCCGGGCAGGTCGACACCCCGCCGCTGCCCGCCGAGTCGGCCCCGGCCGGCGGCACCGGCGCCACCGCCCCGGGCAGCACGCCGACGACCGAAGAGGTCACGGCCCCCTCGCCCGGCCCCAGCGCCCTCGAACCCGCGGCCACCGCCGGCGCCGGCCGTACCGGCACGGCCGCCGACCCCTCGCCGACCGCGGCCCGGACCACCCCGGCCCCGGGCACCGGCGCGACCGACCCGGCCCCGAGCAAGCCGGCGAACCCGCCGACCCCGCCCGTGTCCTCCCCGACGCCGACCGGCGGCACCACGCCCGAGCCGCCGACCGAGACCACGGGCACCGGCGGCGACGGCGGCACCGTCGCCGACGGACCGGCCGCGACCCAGCCGATCGCCCAGACGCCCGCCGCCTAGGCCCTATCGCCCAAGGCTCAGGGGATCTCCGCACCGTCGCGCCCGTCCCGCGACGCCTGGCGCGCCGAGAGCACACCAGACGCCGCAGGGCCCGCCCTCCGGGCGGGCGATGCGCCTGAGCGGCCCCCAAGGCCACCCGTACCGACCGCCTGCCCGGGCGTGCCCGGCATGCCGCACGCCCGTCCCCCGCACGACCGTCCCCGCACCCCCCTCCCCGCACCACCCGGAGTACCACCACCCATGGCATCCCGTACCAGCCGTCCCGGGCCGGCGCCCCGAGCCCGTGGCGGCTCCAGGCGACGCCGCCTGCCCCTGCGCCTGCTGCTGCCCCTGCTCGTCCTCGTCGCGCTCATGGCGATGCTGATGCTGCGCGGCTACGTGCACAGCGAGATCCTCGCCGACCACCGCGTCGGACCGCCCGCGGCCAACGACCGCGTACCGCAGGACATCCTCAAAGGCGGGCCCGTCATCGACACCCGGGACGGGAAGCCCGCCAGCCTGGAACTCCCCGACCACGAACTGGTCCTGACCTTCGACGACGGCCCGGACCCGAAGTGGACGCCCCAGGTCCTCGACGTGCTGAAGAAGCACGACGCCCGGGCCGTCTTCTTCATCACCGGCACCATGGCCTCCCGCCACCCGGACCTCGTGCAGCGCATGGTCGACGAGGGCCACGAGATCGGGCTGCACACCTTCAACCACCCGGACCTGTCGCTGCAGAGCAAGAGCCGCATCGACTGGGAGCTGTCGCAGAACCAGCTCGCGCTGGCCGGAGCCGCCGGCATCCGGACCTCGCTGTTCCGCCCGCCCTACTCGTCGTTCGCGCACGTCATGGACAACAAGTCCTGGCCGGTGACCGAGTACATCGGCAGCAAGGGCTACATCACCATCGTCAACGACACCGACAGCGAGGACTGGCGGCGGCCCGGCGTGGCGAAGATCATCAGCAATGCCACGCCGAAGAACGGCGAGGGCGCCATCGTGCTGATGCACGACTCCGGCGGTGACCGCTCCCAGACCGTGGCCGCACTCGACCGGTTCATCACCGGGCTGCAGGACCAGGGCTACCGCTTCGACACCCTCACCGCCGCCCTGGACGCCCCCAGCGCGCATACCTCGGTCGCCGGGCTGGAGTCGATCAAGGGCGAGGCGTGGGTCTTCCTGGTGCAGGCCTCCGAGAAGACGACCGGGATCCTCGTCGCCGGGCTCGCCGTCGTCGGCGTGCTGGTCTTCGGGCGTCTCGGGCTGATGCTGATCCTCTCCGTCGCGCACGCCCGCCGTGTGCGCCGCCGGGACTTCAGCTGGGGCCCGCCCGTCACGGAACCGGTGTCGGTGCTGGTGCCCGCCTACAACGAGGCCAAGTGCATCGAGCAGACGGTCCGTTCCCTGGTCGCGAGCGACCACCCCATCGAGGTGCTGGTCATCGACGACGGCTCCAGCGACGGCACCGCCCGCATCGTCGAGAACCTCGGCCTGCCCGGCGTACGGGTCGTCCGCCAGCTCAACGCGGGCAAGCCCGCCGCCCTCAACCGCGGGATCGCCAACGCCCGCCACGACATCATCGTGATGATGGACGGCGACACCGTCTTCGAGCCGACCACCGTCCGCGAACTCGTCCAGCCCTTCGGCGCCCCTCGCGTCGGCGCTGTCGCCGGCAACGCCAAGGTCGGCAACCGCGACTCGCTCATCGGCGCCTGGCAGCACATCGAGTACGTGATGGGCTTCAACCTCGACCGCCGCATGTACGACGTGCTGCGCTGCATGCCCACCATCCCCGGCGCGGTCGGCGCGTTCCGGCGCAGCGCCCTGGAACGCGTCGGCGGCATGAGCGACGACACGCTCGCCGAGGACACCGACATCACCATGGCCCTGCACCGCGACGGCTGGGACGTCGTCTACGCGGAGAAGGCCATCGCCTGGACCGAGGCCCCCGAGTCCGTGCAGCAGCTCTGGTCCCAGCGCTACCGCTGGTCGTACGGCACTATGCAGGCCATCTGGAAGCACCGCCGGGCCCTCGTCGACCGCGGGCCCTCGGGTCGCTTCGGCCGCGTGGGACTGCCGCTGGTGTCGATGTTCATGGTCGTGGCGCCACTGCTGGCCCCGCTGATCGACGTGTTCCTGCTGTACGGGCTGGTGTTCGGCCCGACCGAGAAGACCATCGGCGCCTGGCTGGGCGTCCTCGCGGTACAGGGCGTGTGCGCGGCCTACGCGTTCCACCTCGACAAGGAACGCATGACCCACCTCATCTCCCTGCCGCTCCAGCAACTCCTCTACCGGCAGCTCATGTACGTCGTCCTCCTCCAGTCCTGGATCACCGCCCTCACCGGCGGCCGGCTGCGCTGGCAGAAGCTGCGGCGCACCGGCGCGGTGGGGCTGCCCGGGGGCGGAAGCGCCGCGCCGCAGCAGCAGATGGACGGGAGGCCGGTCGCATGACCACGGCTCCCGCGACGACCGAGGCTCCGCAGCAGGAGCAGGCCCCGTCGGCCCGCCCCGGACGCGATCGCTACTTCGACCTGCTGCGCGCCCTCGCCCTGTTCCGTGTCGTGCTGTACCACCTGACGGGCTGGGCCTGGCTGCCGCTGGTGTTCCCGTCGATGGGCGTGATGTTCGCCCTCGCCGGCAACCTCATGGCCCGCTCGCTCAAACGCCCGGCCGTGCGGGTGATCCGCGGCCGGCTGCGGCGGCTGCTGCCCCCGCTGTGGCTGCTGGGCGTCGTCGGCGTCACCGGCATGGTCCTCCAGGGCTGGGGACCGGACGCGGACGGGCACCCCGGCTGGTGGTGGCTCCACCTCACCTTCTGGATCGTGCCGTTCAGCGACCCGCCGTACGCCGAGGGACTGCCCGGCGTGCCCGGCATCATCGGCGAGAACTGGGCCGCCGACCTCGCGGGCCCGCTCTGGTACATCCGCGCCTACCTCTGGTACGTGCTGCTGTCCCCGCTGCTGCTGAAGGCCCTGCGCGCCCTGCCGGTCGTCACGCTGTCCGCGCCGATCGTGCTGGCCGTCGCCTTCGAGCAGGGCTGGATCACGCTGCCCGGCGAGCGGATCCCCTCGGCGCTCACGGACTTCTCCACCTTCGGCGCCTGCTGGATCCTCGGCATGGCCCACCAGGAGGGCATCCTGCGGCGGCTGCCGCGCTACATCGTCCCGTCCGTGGCGCCCGTCATCGCCCTGGCCGGCCTCTGGTACGCGCTGCGCCACGACTTCGGCACCGGCAACGACCTGGACAGCATGCCCCTGGCTCAGGCCCTGTGGTCCTTCGGCACCGTGCTGTTGCTGCTGCACGTCAGCCCGTCCTGGTCCGAGTGGCCGGACCGGCTGCGCCGCTGGGCCGGGCCGATCGCCCTGCTCAATTCCCGGGCCGTGACCATCTACCTGTGGCACAACACCTGCATCCTGGTCGCCGCCACGCTGTGGGACCACCTGTGGGGCTTCCCCGTACTGGAGCAGAACGTCCCCGGTCTGCTGGAGAGCCCCTGGCCGGTGCTGGTCCTGGTCTGGGTGCTCATCGGCGGCTGCGTCCTGGCGTTCGGCTGGATGGAGGACCTGGCGGCGAAGCAGAAGCCGCGGTTGTGGCCGAAGGGCGAGCCCCGGGTGAGAAAGCGACGGTGAGGGAGCTCCGACAGCGCAGCCGACCGCGGAGCCTCCCGCCCCCACGGCGCCCAGCCCCGCCCCCCAGAACCCGTCGTATCCTCAGCAGAACCCTCACAGACAGCCCCCGCGGCGCTGACGAAACCGTCGGAACCTCTCATCCCGCCCGGACGCGGGGTGAGAGCAAAGTTCCCTCGCGGTCACTCGATGGCACAGGCAGGAAACGCGCCCTCCCTACCTTCGGGATCAGTCACTCGAGGTACGACCGAGTCCTGGAGCACAGTGGAGGCGTCATGACAGGCCCTGGCACGGCACCCGCACCCCCGAGCAGGGGCGGACGCTGGATCCAGCACTGGGATCCGGAGAACGAGACCTTCTGGCAGGAGACGGGAGAGAAGATCGCCCGCCGGAACCTCTTCTTCTCCGTGCTGTCCGAGCACATCGGCTTCTCGATCTGGACCCTGTGGTCCGTGCTGGTGCTCTTCATGGGCCCGGAGTACGGGCTGACCCCGGCCGACAAGTTCATGCTGACCTCGATGGTCACGCTGGTCGGCGCGGTCGTCCGCGTCCCCTACACCTTCGCCGTCGCCATCTTCGGCGGACGCAACTGGACGATCATCTCGGCCGCCATGCTGCTGATCCCGACCGTCGCCGCGTTCACTGTGATGGAGCCGGGCACCAGCTTCTCCACCTTCCTGCTCGTCGGCCTCCTCGCCGGCGTCGGGGGCGGCAACTTCGCCTCCTCCATGACCAACATCAACGCCTTCTTCCCGCTGCGGAAGAAGGGCTGGGCCCTTGGCCTGAACGCCGGTGGCGGCAACATCGGCGTCCCGGTGATCCAGCTGGCCGCGCTCGCGATCATCGGCGCCGGCGGCGGGCCGCGCGTGCTGCTCGGGGTCTACATCCCGCTGATCGTCGTCGCCGCCGTCATGGCCGCGCTCTTCATGGACAACCTCGAGAACGTCAAGAACGACACCGGTGCCGCCAAGGACGCCGCGCGGGACGCCCACACCTGGATCATGTCCCTCCTGTACATCGGCACCTTCGGCTCCTTCATCGGCTACAGCTTCGCCTTCGGCCAGGTCCTGCAGAACCAGTTCGGACGCACCCCGCTGGAGGCGGCGTACGTCACCTTCATCGGCCCGCTCCTCGGCTCGCTGATCCGGCCCCTGGGCGGCTGGCTGGCCGACAAGTACGGCGGCGCGAAGATCAGCCTGTGGAACTACGTGGCCATGGGCGTCGCGACGGCGATCCTGATCGGTGCCTCGATGGAGAAGTCGCTGGCGCTGTTCACGGTGGCGTTCGTGGTGCTGTTCGTCCTCAGCGGGCTCGGCAACGGCTCGACGTTCAAGATGATCCCGGGCATCTTCCAGAACAAGGCCCTCGCCAGGGGACTGAAGGGCGAGGAGGCCGCGGCCTACGGGCGCCGGCTCTCCGGGGCCTCCATGGGCCTGATCGGCGCGGTGGGCGCGCTCGGCGGTGTCGGCATCAACCTCGCCTTCCGCCAGTCCTTCCTCTCCTACGGCTCCGGCACCGGCGCGTTCGTCGCCTTCCTCGCCTTCTACGTGGTGTGCTTCGCGGTCACCTGGGCCGTATACCTTCGCCGTACAGCTCCCCGGGTACCCGAAACGACGGCGGCCTCGGAGACGAAGCCGCAGCTCAGCTACGCAAGGGTGTGACGTAACACCGCCGACATCAAGCCGATCCGGGCCTGTCACGAGCCGTTGACAGGCTCGATCGGCATGTAGGTACGCCGTACCCATGAAGTACGACGACTCGAGTGCGGGACGAGAGCCATGTACGAGGAAGAACAGCGACCGGACCACGGACCCCTGGCGGGTTTCACCGTGGGTGTGACGGCCGCGCGCCGGGCCGACGAGCTGGGGGCGCTGCTGCAGCGACGCGGTGCCGCCGTCCTGCACGCCCCCGCCCTGCGGATCGTGCCGCTCGCCGACGACAGCGAACTGCTGGCCGCGACCAAGGAGATCATCGAGCAGGTTCCGGACATCGTCGTGGCCACGACCGCGATCGGGTTCCGGGGCTGGGTCGAGGCCGCGGACGGCTGGGGCCTGGGCGAGGAGCTGCTGTCCCGGCTGGCCGGCGTGCGGATCCTGGCGCGCGGGCCGAAGGTGAAGGGCGCGGTCCGGGCCGCCGGGCTGACCGAGGAGTGGTCGCCGTCGTCGGAGTCCATGGCCGAGGTGCTCGACCGGCTGCTGGAGGAGGGCGTCGAGGACCTGCGCATCGCGATCCAGCTGCACGGCGAGCCGCTGCCGGGCTTCGTGGAGGCGCTGCGTGAGGGCGGCGCCGAGGTCGTCGGCGTGCCCGTCTACCGGTGGATGCCGCCGGAGGACCTCGGCCCGGTCGACCGGCTCCTGGACGCGACGGTGTCCCGCGGGGTGGACGCGCTGACGTTCACCAGCGCCCCGGCCGCGGCCTCCCTGCTCTCCCGGGCGGAGGAGCGCGGGCTGCTCCCCGAGGTGCTGGCCGCCCTGAGCCACGACGTCCTGCCGGCCTGCGTCGGCCCGGTGACGGCGCTGCCGCTGCAGTCCCGCGGCATCGACACCGTCCAGCCCGAGCGCTTCCGGCTCGGGCCGCTCGTCCAGCTGCTCTGCCAGGAACTGCCCGGGCGGGCGCGCTCGCTGCCCATCGCCGGGCACCGGGTGGAGATCCGCGGCCACGCCGTCCTGGTCGACGGCGACCTCAAGCCGGTGCCGCCCGCGGGCATGTCCCTCCTGCGCGCCCTGTCCCGCCGCCCCGGCTGGGTCGTCTCCCGCGCCGACCTGCTGCGCGCCCTGCCCGGATCCGGCCGCGACGAGCACGCGGTCGAGACGGCGATGGCCCGGCTGCGCACGGCCCTCGGCAC
The DNA here is from genome assembly GCF_040645895.1 of Streptomyces olindensis. Classification (NCBI taxonomy): domain Bacteria; kingdom Bacillati; phylum Actinomycetota; class Actinomycetes; order Kitasatosporales; family Streptomycetaceae; genus Streptomyces; species Streptomyces olindensis. The sequence goes on from NZ_JBEYZD010000009.1 coordinate 21,478, forward strand.
GCCGAAGCTGATCCAGACGGTGGTCAAGCGCGGCTACCGCCTCGCCCTGGACCCGGCCGCGGAGACGAAGTACGCGGACGCGTGACTCCGCGCCGGGGTTCATCGGAATCGCGCCGGAGTCCGGGCGGTACCGCGCAGCGCGCCGCGACCGCCCGTCGCGCGGGGGGTTTCCCGCGCGCCGCTGGGCAGGCACTGTAAGAGGGAACGGTTTCGGCAGCCCTCTCACTGGCGTCTCACCGACCTAGGCGGTGACAGGCACATGGCACTGGGTACGGCCACGGCCTCCTGCGAGCTGCGGTTCGATGCCGGGCGGATCTGCCTGGACCTGCTCTCCACCACGCATCCGGAGGAGCGGCTGGACTCCGTGGACGTGCTGCGCGCCTGGATCACGGGCTCCGGACTCGTCCCGGCGGGCACCTCCCTCGCCCACATCGACGCAGGCTGGCTCGTCGCCTTCCGCGAACTGCGCGGCCAGATCGACCGGTTGGTGCGCGGCCGGCCGAGGCCCGGCGTCCCGGCGTACGACCTCGCCCTGGCGCGCGTCAACGACCTGGCCCGGACCGCGCCCCCGGCCCCGCGCGCCGTCCGTGACGAAGACGGCGATCTCGTACGGCGGTTGGACGGCCCGCCCGGCCGCGCGGCGCTGCTCGCGGCCGTCGCCCGGGACGCCGTCGATCTCCTCACCGACCCGGTGGCCCGGGCGGCCCTGCGCGAGTGCGAGGGCGACAACTGCCCGATCGTGTACCTCGACACCTCGCGGGGGCGCAGGAGGCGCTGGTGCTCCAGCGAGGTCTGCGGGAACCGCGAAAGGGTCGCCCGGCACCGTCGTCGCGCGGCACTCTCCCGCGCCTGAAACGCAATTGGGTGCCCGCTGCATTCAATTTCCCTGTCCTAATTGCGACTTCTGCGACCGTGCTGTCGAAGTGATTTCGATTACATGCCGTTTACCTACGGCCCCGTAGGGAAGGCGTGGCTTGAACTTGCCGATGTGGCGGAAATGTAAAGAACGCGGGGTGGGAATGTGACCGCATGTCCCCCTCGTCACGTCACTTCGAAGAAATCTGTCACGTCTCTTTGAACGCCCAACAGCTCGCGTCCGTACGGCATGTCGAGCGACCGACTGGGGGAACCCCCGGACATCGGAGGTGGGCGTGCGCAAGGATTCCGTCGTGGCCAATGAACGTGCACCGAGGGCCCGACATCGCATGTCCCAGCCCTCGGAACCCGACGAGGAGCTGATGCGTGCGCTCTATCGCGAACACGCCGGACCCCTGCTGGCGTATGTCCTGCGCCTGGTCGCCGGAGACCGGCAGCGCGCCGAGGACGTCGTGCAGGAGACGCTCATCCGTGCCTGGAAGAACGCCGGTCAGCTCAACAGAGCGACCGGATCGGTACGCCCCTGGCTGGTGACGGTCGCCCGGCGCATCGTCATCGACGGCCACCGCAGCCGGCAGGCCCGGCCGCAGGAGGTCGACCCGTCGCCGCTGGAGGTCATCCCCGCGGAGGACGAGATCGACAAGGCGCTGTGGCTGATGACTCTCTCGGACGCACTCGACGACCTGACCCCCGCGCACCGGGAGGTGCTCGTCGAGACGTACTTCAAGGGGCGTACCGTCAATGAGGCGGCCGAGACCCTGGGCATACCCAGCGGCACCGTCCGCTCCAGGGTGTTCTACGCCCTGCGTTCGATGAAGCTGGCACTGGAGGAGCGGGGGGTGACGGCGTGATGAGTGTTTACGGGGGTAACCAGGGGTTCGGTACGGGAGGCGTGGGTATGTCTGGACCCATGCAGGAGTCCCCGGTGCCGAACGAGCACGAGACCGTCGGCGCCTACGCCCTCGGCATCCTCGACGACGCCGAAGCGACCGCCTTCGAAGCCCACCTCGCGACCTGCGAATGGTGCGCCCAGCAGCTCGACGAGCTGGCCGGCATGGAGCCCATGCTCGCCGCCCTCGCCGACCTCCCGGGTTCCGGCAGCACACCCGCGATCGGCGAGTCGCTGTCCGCGAAGCCCAGGCCGCGCCTGGTGGAGAAGCTGGTCGACGAGGTCGCGGAGCGGCGCGCCCAGAAGCGCCGCCGCAGCTTCTACATGGTGGCCGCGGCCGGTGCCCTGATCATCGGCGGCCCCTTCGTCGCGGTCGCGACGAACGGCGGAGGCGGCGACAGCGGCGGCGCGGAGAACCGCCCGCTCGCGGCGAGCCCCGCCAAGGAGGCCTTCGACGGCATCTCCGACAAGATCTCCGCCACCGACCCGACCACCAAGGTCTCCGCGACCGTCGCCCTCCAGAAGAAGGACTGGGGGACCAGCACGGTCACGGAGCTGACGAACGTCAAGGGCCCGCTCAAGTGCGCCCTGGTCGCGGTCGGCAAGAACGGCGAGCGGGAGACGCTGGCCTCCTGGTCCGTCCCGGAGTGGGGCTACGGCCTCCCCGACGCCAAGACCGAGAAGGCCAAGCAGCCGCTGTACGTCCAGGGCGGCGCCGCCTTCGAGCCGAACGAGATCGACCACTTCGAGGTCGTGACCTTCGACGGCAAGCGGCTGGTCGAGGTCGACGCGTAGCCTTACCGGGTCCCCTTCGCGTACGGTGGACGGCTGCCCAGCACGTCAGAAGGGGGCCCGGTGGCCGCTCAGGCACCTCAGGAAACCGCGCTCGACTCCCTGAGAGACAGAGAGATCGACGTCGAACAGGAACATCTGGACCGGGTGTACCGGCGCCTCGAGGAGAAGATCCACGAGGCGGAGTTCCTCATGAACGACGCGGCCCAGCGCGGCCAGGTCGGCACGCCCGGCGCGCTCGCCGAGCGGGACGCGCAGGTCTTCCGGGCCGGCATCCACCTGAACCGGCTCAACAACGAGTTCGAGGACTTCCTCTTCGGCCGCATCGACCTGCTGCTCGGCAAGGACGGCAAGAAGGGACCCGACGGCGCGTACACCGCCGTCGAGCCCGCCGAGGGCGCCGTGCGCGAGGACAACACCGCCGACATCGCCGAGACCCTGCACATCGGCCGCATCGGCGTCCTCGACCAGGACTACGCCCCGCTGGTCATCGACTGGCGCGCCCCGGCCGCCGCCCCCTTCTACCGCTCCACCCCGGTCGATCCCGGCCGGGTCGTGCGCCGCCGGGTCATCCGCTCCAAGGGCCGCAAGGTGCTCGGCGTCGAGGACGACCTGATGCGCCCCGAGCTGACGGCCTTCCTCGACGGCCGCGAACTGCCCGTCATCGGCGACGGCGCCCTGATGGCCGCCCTCGGCCAGGCCCGCAGCCACACCATGCGCGACATCGTCGCCTCCATCCAGGCCGAGCAGGACCTGGTCATCCGCGCCCCCGCCGCCTCCGTCACGTACGTCGAGGGCGGCCCCGGCACCGGCAAGACCGCCGTCGCCCTGCACCGCGCGGCCTACCTCCTCTACCAGGACCGGCGCCGGTACGCGGGCGGCATCCTGATCGTCTCGCCGACCCCGCTGCTCGTCGCCTACACCGAGGGCGTCCTGCCCTCCCTCGGCGAGGAGGGCCAGGTCGCCATCCGCGCCATCGGCTCCCTGGTCGAGGGCGCCGAGGCCACCCTCTACGACTCCCCGGCCGCGGCCCGGGCCAAGGGCTCCTCGCGCATGCTCAAGGTGCTGCGCAAGGCCGCGCGCGGAGCCCTGGAGCTGAACGATTCACCGACCCGGCTGCGCGTGGTCGCCTTCGGCCGCCGCCTGGAGCTGGAGGCCGACGAACTGGCGGGCATCCGGCGCGCGGCCCTCGGCGGCACCGCCCCCGTGAACCTGCTGCGCCCCCGCGCCCGCAAGCTCCTCCTGGACGCCCTGTGGGAGCGCTCCGGCGCGGCCGGGCGGCACACCGACCCGGAGCTCGCCGCCGAGCTGCGCTCCTCCTTCGACGAGGACATCACCTCCGAAGACGCCTTCACCGCCTTCCTCGACGCCTGGTGGCCGGAGCTGACCCCGGCGGCCGTCCTCACCGCCATGGCCGACGAGCGGCGCCTCGGCCGCTGGGCCCGGCGGATCCTCAACCCCGGCGAGGTCCGCAAGGTCGCCCGCTCTCTGCGGCGTGACGGGTACTCCGTGCACGACATCGCCATGCTCGACGAGCTCCAGGCCGTCCTCGGCGCGCCCGCCCGGCCCCGCAAGAAGCGCGAACTCGACCCGCTGGACCAGCTCACCGGCCTGGAGGAGCTGATGCCGGTGCGCGAGGAGTCCCAGCGCGAGCGCGCCGAGCGACTGGCGGCCGAGCGCACCGAGTACGCCCACGTCATCGTCGACGAGGCCCAGGACCTCACCCCGATGCAGTGGCGCATGGTCGGCCGCCGCGGCCGGCACGCCACCTGGACGGTCGTCGGCGATCCGGCCCAGTCCTCCTGGTCCGACCCGGACGAGGCCGCCGAGGCCCGCGACGAGGCCCTCGGCACCCGCCCGCGCCGCCGCTTCGAGCTCACCGTGAACTACCGCAACCCGGCGGAGATCGCCGAGCTGGCCGCGAAGGTCCTCGCCCTCGCGATGCCCGGCTCCGCCTCCCCGAAGGCGGTCCGCTCCACCGGCGTCGAGCCGCGCTTCACGGTCGTGGAGGGCACCCTGGGCGACACCGTCCGGGGCGAGGCGGCCCGGCTGCTGGAGCGGGTCGACGGCACGGTCGGCGTGGTCGTCGCCATGCAGCGCCGCGAGGAGGCCCGCCGCTGGCTCGCCGGACTCGGCGACCGGGTCGTGGCGCTCGGCAGCCTGGAGGCGAAGGGCCTGGAGTACGACGCGACGGTCGTGGTCTCCCCGGCGGAGATCGCCGACGAGTCCCCGGCCGGCCTGCGTGTGCTCTACGTCGCACTCACCCGGGCCACTCAGCAGCTCACGGTCGTCTCGGCCGAGCGGGACGAGCCCGACGGAGCGGGCGTCCCGGACCTGCTCAGGGACTGAGCCGGGGTTACCCAGTTGTCGGCGAAATGAACTCCCGGTACGGGAATGGCCTTACGGGATCTGTTTGTTAGCCTGGATGTGGCACCGGCTCGATCCAAGCCCCCGGGCCCAACCTTCGTCGCTACGAGCGACCACTTGCCGCGAGGCGAGCATGGCGGGTCGGTGCCACCTGACTTCGCAAGAGACCCACGTCAACGTGACGTGGGTCTCTTTTTGCTGGCCGGTTCTGCGAACAAAACGTTCGCAATCGAGGGCGGCTACCCGCTACCGAGCGGTAGGTGCGACGATCGGACGGCACAACTCAGCGTCAGGTGAAAGCAGAGGAAGTCGGCCATGGCAACGGCGCCCAGCGTCTCCTACTCGATGACGGTCCGGCTGGAGGTGCCCGCGAGCGGAACCGCCGTCTCGCAGCTCACCACCGCCGTGGAGTCCTCCGGAGGCTCGGTGACCGGCCTCGACGTCACGGCATCCGGTCACGAGAAGCTCCGTATCGACGTCACCATCGCGGCCACGTCGACCGCGCACGCGGACGAGATCGTCGAGAAGCTCCGCGGCATCGAGGGCGTCACGCTGGGCAAGGTCTCGGACCGGACCTTCCTCATGCACCTCGGCGGCAAGATCGAGATGGCGTCGAAGCACCCCATCCGCAACCGTGACGACCTCTCCATGGTCTACACGCCCGGTGTCGCCCGCGTCTGCATGGCGATCGCCGAGAACCCCGAGGACGCCCGCCGCCTCACCATCAAGCGCAACTCCGTTGCGGTCGTGACGGACGGCTCCGCCGTGCTGGGCCTGGGCAACATCGGCCCGAAGGCCGCGCTGCCCGTCATGGAGGGCAAGGCGGCCCTCTTCAAGCGGTTCGCCGGCATCGACGCCTGGCCGATCTGCCTCGACACCCAGGACACCGACGCGATCGTCGAGATCGTCAAGGCGATCGCCCCCGGGTTCGCCGGCATCAACCTCGAGGACATCTCCGCGCCCCGCTGCTTCGAGATCGAGGCCCGGCTGCGCGAGGCCCTCGACATCCCCGTCTTCCACGACGACCAGCACGGCACGGCGATCGTCGTCCTCGCCGCGCTCACCAACGCGCTGCGCGTCGCCGGCAAGGCCATCGAGAACATCCGGGTCGTCATGTCCGGCGCCGGCGCGGCCGGTACGGCCATCCTCAAGCTGCTGATCGCCGCGGGCGTCAAGAACGCCGTCGTCGCCGACATCCACGGCGTCGTGCACGCGGGCCGCGAGGACCTGGTGGACGCCGCCCCGGACTCGGCGCTGCGCTGGATCGCCGACAACACCAACCCCGAGGGCCTCACCGGCACGCTCAAGGAGGCCGTGCGCGGCGCCGACGTCTTCATCGGCGTCTCGGCCCCGAACGTCCTCGACGGCGACGACGTGGCCGCCATGGCCGACGGCGCCATCGTGTTCGCGCTTGCGAACCCGGACCCCGAGGTGGACCCGGCAATCGCCCGCCAGACCGCGGCCGTTGTCGCCACGGGCCGCTCGGACTTCCCGAACCAGATCAACAACGTGCTGGTCTTCCCGGGCGTCTTCCGCGGCCTGCTGGACGCCCAGTCCCGCACGGTCAACACCGAGATGATGCTGGCCGCCGCGACCGCCCTCGCGGACGTGGTGACCGAGGACGAGCTGAACCCGAACTACATCATCCCGAGCGTCTTCAACGACAAGGTCGCGGGCGCGGTGGCCGGCGCGGTGCGCGAGGCCGCCAAGGCGGTCGGCGCGGCGGCGAGCAGCCCGTCCGGCGTCTGAGGGGCAGGCCCGTCCGGCGGCTGAGGGAGCGGCCGGACAGGCCGGCGCCGGGGTCCGGGGGCGGCCGCCCCCGGACTGTGAGCATCCCCACGACGGCCCGGGACCGGCGCGTCGCGGGAACCCCTGTCAGCAGGGGGCTCTATCGTGTCGGCCAGGCTCAGGCCCTCTTTTCGTGTGACTCCCCAAGGGTGTTCCCACGACTCCTGCGGGTGCCGGATTGGCTTTCCCGCCGCAGGTAGAGGCAGGATGCGTCCCTGGGCGCGAGGGTCTGACGACGGACCCGGGTCCGGGGACTCATGGAGGACCCTGGCAGCATCGGCTTCGATCTGACGCCTCAACGGCAAGATGAACACGGGAGTAACAACATGAACCGCAGTGAGCTGGTGGCCGCGCTGGCCGACCGCGCCGAGGTGACCCGCAAGGACGCCGACGCCGTGCTGGCCGCGTTCGCCGACGTCGTCGGCGACATCGTCTCCAAGGGCGACGAGAAGGTCACCATCCCCGGCTTCCTGACCTTCGAGCGCACCCACCGTGCCGCTCGCACCGCCCGCAACCCGCAGACCGGCGAGCCCATCCAGATCCCGGCCGGCTACAGCGTGAAGGTCTCCGCGGGCTCGAAGCTCAAGGAAGCCGCCAAGGGCAAGTAAGCGTTCCATCGCGTGCGCCGTGGGCAACTGCGGGCCGCCTGTGGCTGGTCGCGCAGTTCCCCGCGCCCCTTCGGGGCGCGAGCCGCCGAGAGCCGCATGAAATGCCGAGGGGCGGCCACCTGGTTCAGGTGGCCGCCCCTCGGCGTGCATGGCCCGGCCGGGACTACCCGAGCCGGCCGGGACTACCCGAGCGCCTTGCCCGGCAGCTCGACCTTCGCGCCCAGCTCGACGAGCTTCTCCATGCTGTGCTTTCCCGGGGGATGACCCCCGGACCCCCAGCCGGGCGGGCGTTGCCGCAGGGCCGGGATCAGCCGAGCGCCTTGCCCGGCAGCTCGACCTTCGCGCCCAGCTCGACGAGCTTCTCCATGAAGTTCTCGTAGCCGCGGTTGATCAGGCCGATGCCGTGGACCCGGGACGTGCCCTGGGCCGCCAGGGCCGCGATGAGGTACGAGAAGCCGCCCCGGAGGTCGGGGATGACCAGGTCGGCGCCCTGGAGCTTGGTGGGGCCGGAGACGACCGCCGAGTGGAGGAAGTTGCGCTGGCCGAAGCGGCAGTCGGAGCCGCCCAGGCACTCGCGGTAGAGCTGGATGTGCGCGCCCATCTGGTTCAGCGCGGACGTGAAGCCGAGGCGGGACTCGTAGACCGTCTCGTGGATGATGGACAGGCCCGTGGCCTGCGTCAGGGCCACCACCAGCGGCTGCTGCCAGTCGGTCTGGAAACCGGGGTGGACGTCCGTCTCCAGCGCGATGGACTTCAGCTGCCCGCCGGGGTGCCAGAAGCGGATGCCCTCGTCGTCGATCTCGAAGGCACCGCCCACCTTCCGGTAGGTGTTCAGGAACGTCATCATCGAGCGCTGCTGCGCGCCGCGGACGTAGATGTTGCCCTCGGTCGCCAGCGCCGCCGACGCCCAGGACGCGGCCTCCAGCCGGTCGGGCAGGGCGCGGTGGTTGTAGCCGCCGAGCTGGTCCACACCGGTGATGCGGATCGTCCGGTCGGTGTCCATCGCGATGATCGCGCCCATCTTCTGCAGCACGCAGATGAGGTCCTCGATCTCCGGCTCGACGGCCGCGTTGGACAGTTCCGTGACGCCCTCGGCGAGGACGGCCGTCAGCAGCACCTGCTCGGTCGCGCCGACGGACGGGTACGGCAGCCGGATCTTCGTGCCGCGCAGCCGCCGCGGTGCCTCCAGGTACTGGCCGTCCGCCCGCTTCTCGATCTTCGCGCCGAACTGCCGCAGCACCTCGAAGTGGAAGTCGATGGGCCGACCGCCGATGTCACAGCCGCCCAGGCCGGGGATGAACGCGTGACCGAGACGGTGCAGCAGCGGTCCGCAGAACAGGATCGGGATACGGCTCGAACCCGCGTGGGCATCGATGTCGGCGACGTTCGCGCTCTCCACGCGCGTCGGGTCCATCACCAGTTCGCCGGGCTCGTCACCCGGACGGACCGTCACACCGTGCAGCTGCAGCAGACCCCGTACGACCCGAACGTCGCGGATGTCCGGAACATTGCGCAGCCGGCTCGGAGCGCTGCCCAGCAGCGCCGCCACCATGGCCTTCGGTACGAGGTTCTTCGCACCGCGGACACGGATCTCGCCCTCCAGCGGGGTTCCGCCGTGGACAAGCAGGACATCGTCGTTGACGGTCATGAATCTCGCGTTCCGTGGAGTCGGGCAGGGGCCAGGAGGGAAAGGGTAATCGCCCTCCACCCCCCTTCTGTAAGCCTGAGTCAGACCCAGCCACGTCATAGCTCTGTCACAACACGAACCGTTCCGTGCCGGGCACATGGGGTCACGGTCACACCCGTGCGCGTGGGACGCATCGGTGCGCCCCTGAGCTGCGCGCACTCCGGTCGCCCGCATTGCTCCCCACGGAAAGGGAAGATGCGGGATCATGTCTGGCATGACCGAGGTGTCCTCGCTCACAGGGCGGTTGCTCGTGGCCACGCCCGCCCTGGCGGACCCCAACTTCGACCGCGCGGTGGTGCTGCTCCTCGACCACGACGAGGAGGGCTCCCTCGGTGTCGTCCTCAACCGCCCCACCCCGGTGGACGTGGGCGACATCCTGGAGGGCTGGGGGGATCTCGCTGTCGAGCCCGGTGTGGTCTTCCAGGGCGGCCCGGTGTCGCTGGACTCGGCCCTCGGGGTCGCCGTCGTCCCCGGCGGCGCGTCGGGGGAGGCCGCCCCGCTGGGCTGGCGCCGGGTGCACGGCGCGATCGGTCTGGTCGACCTGGAGGCCCCGCCGGAGCTGCTGGCCTCGGCCCTCGGCTCCCTGCGGATCTTCGCCGGATACGCCGGCTGGGGCCCGGGCCAGCTGGAGGACGAGCTGGTCGACGGCGCCTGGTACGTCGTCGAGTCCGAGCCCGGCGACGTGTCCTCCCCGTCCCCGGAGCGGCTCTGGCGCGAGGTGCTGCGCCGCCAGCGCAACGAGCTGGCGATGGTGGCGACGTACCCCGACGACCCTTCGCTCAACTGATGTCTGTGAGCTTCAGTACCCTTGGGCCTATGAGCACTCTCGAGCCCGAGCGCGGGACTGGTACGGGGACCCTCGTAGAGCCGACGCCGCAGACCTCCCACGGTGACGGTGACCACGAGCGCTTCGCCCACTACGTCCAGAAGGACAAGATCATGGCGAGCGCCCTCGACGGTACCCCCGTCGTGGCGCTGTGCGGCAAGGTCTGGGTGCCGGGCCGCGACCCGAAGAAGTACCCCGTCTGCCCCATGTGCAAGGAGATCTACGAGTCCATGGGCTCCGGCGGCGACGACAAGGGCAAGGGCGACAAGTAGGCCCGGTCCGCTTGGCGTGAAGCCTCCAGGGTGCGTTTTGCGCGCCCTGGAGGCTTTTGTGCTGTCCGGGCGTTGCACGGGGTGCGTCTGCCGGTCACAGAGTGGTTGAGACCTCTTGTGGGCATGTTCACGCAGTCCCTAGCCTCCGAAGTGTTGTGCACAGCGAAACCTTCATTGCGCATGTTGCAACGCACCTTCGGAGGAGCACTCCATGAAGCTGTCCGTCCGTCTCGTCGGCCTCGGCGCGCTCGCCGCCCTCCTGGCCACCTCGTGCGCGCCCCAGACCTCCTCGAACTCCTCCTCCGACAAGGACGAGAAGACCGGCACGCTGCGCGTGTGGCTCTTCCAGGAGGTCGGCAACGCCCCCAAGGAGAAGGTGGTCGACTCGGTCGTCGCCGACTTCGAGAAGGCCCACCAGGGCACCGAGGTCAGCGTCGAGTACATCCCCATCGACACCCGCGCCCAGCGCGTCAAGGCCGCCTTCAACGACCCCGCCTCCGCGCCCGACGTCATGGAGTACGGCAACACCGACACGGCCGGCTATGTGAAGGACGGCGGACTCCTCGACGTCACGAAGGAGTTCGGCGACTGGAGCGAGGCGAAGGACACCGACCCGACGGCCAGACAGTCGGTGACCGTGGACGGCAAGGTCTACGGCGCCCCGTTCTACGTGGGCGTCCGCGCGCTGTACTACCGCACGGACGTGTTCGAGGAGCTGGGCCTGTCCGTCCCGAAGACGATGGCCGAACTGGCCTCCACCGCGCGGAAGATCCGCGCCGCCAAGCCCGAGCTGTACGGCCTGGTCGTCGGCGGGGCCTACACCTACGGCGCGGTGCCGTTCGTGTGGGCCAACGGCGGTGAACTCGCGAGCGGCAAGGGCGGCTCGTACGCGTCCGGCATCGACAGCCCGCAGGCCCGCAAGGGCATCGAGGCGTACACGTCCCTCTTCGGCGACGACAACTGCCCGGCCGCCAAGTGCGCGGGCATGGGCGGCAACGACACGGTCTCCGCGTTCGCCGCGGGCAAGGCGGGCATGGCGATCGGCGGCGACTTCAGCCACACCGCCGTCGAGGCCGGGAAGGGCAAGGGCAAGTACGCCGTCGTCCCCCTGCCGGGGGTGAAGCCCGGCTCGATCGCGCCCGCCTTCGCCGGTGGCAACAACATCGGTGTCCTGAAGAGCACGTCCCACCGCACGCTCGCGGTCCAGCTGATGGAACGGCTCGCCTCGAAGAAGACGCAGACCGAACTCTTCGACGCGATGGGCTTCCTGCCGACCTTCACGGACGTCCGCCGGCAGGTCGCGCGGGAGGAGCCGTTCGTGAAGCCCTTCGTCCAGACCCTGTCGGCCGGCACCAAGTTCGTCCCCGCGTCCCCGGCCTGGGCCCAGATCGACTCGCAGCTCGTCCTGCCGACCATGTTCCAGGAGGTCATCAGCGGCAAGAAGGACGTCGCCCGGGCCTCGGAGGACGCCGCGAAGAAGATGAACACGGCGTTCGGCTCCGCGGGGTGAGCGGGGTGAACGACCGTACGAACCCGGTGGACGCCGGTGCGGCGGGCCCCGGAACGGCCGGGCCCGCGTCCTTCCCGGCCGCCGGCCCCGCGCCGGCGGCGCCCGCGGGCGGCCCGCTTCCCGAGCCGGGACGTCCGCCCGGGGTGCCCAAGGGCGGTGACGCGCCCGCACCGCGCGCCGGGCGGCCGCGTGCGCGCCGGAGCGGCGCCGGCCGGACCGGGCGGGTCTCCGGCGGCCGGACGCCCTGGCTGTATCTCGCGCCCGCGCTCGTCGTGCTCGGCGGGCTGCTCGTCTACCCGATCTACCAGCTCGGGCTGATCTCCTTCTTCCAGTACACCCAGGCGCAGGTGAGCGGCGGGGAGCCGGCCACCTTCGAGGGGGTCGGGAACTACGCCGAGCTGTTCGGGGACCCGCAGTTCTGGCAGGTGCTGCTCGCCACCGTGCTGTTCGCGGCGGCCTGCGTCGTCTCCACCCTGGCGGTCGGCTGCGCCCTGGCCGTGCTGCTCACGCGCGTACGGGCCGTACCCCGGCTCGCGCTGATGCTGGCCGCGCTCGGCGCGTGGGCGACCCCGGCCGTGACCGGATCGACGGTGTGGCTGTTCCTCTTCGACCCGGACTTCGGCCCGGTCAACCGGATGCTGGGCCTCGGCGACCACTCCTGGACGTACGGCCGGATCAGCGCCTTCTTCCTCGTCCTGCTCGAAGTGGTCTGGTGCTCCTTCCCGTTCGTGATGGTGACCGTGTACGCGGGCATCCGCGCCGTACCCGCCGAAGTGCTGGAGGCCGCCTCCCTCGACGGCGCCTCCCAGTGGCGGATCTGGCGCTCCGTCCTCGCCCCGATGCTCCGTCCGATCCTGGTCGTCGTCACCATCCAGTCGGTCATCTGGGACTTCAAGGTCTTCACGCAGATCTACGTCATGACGAACGGCGGCGGCATCGCGGGCCAGAACCTGGTCCTGAACGTCTACGCCTACCAGCAGGCCTTCGCCTCCTCGCAGTACGGCCTCGGCTCCGCGATCGGCGTCGTGATGCTGTTGATCCTGCTCGCCGTCACCCTGGTGTACCTGCGGCTGCTGCGCCGGCAGGGGGAGGAACTGTGAATCTTCCGGTCCGTGTCCGCCGCCCGGGGCGCCTGGCCGCCGAGGCCTCCGCCCTGCTGATCGCGCTCGTCGTCGCCTTCCCCCTCTACTGGATGGTGCTGAGCGCCTTCAAACCGGCCGGGGAGATCGAGTCCAGCGAGCCCCGGCCGTGGACTCTCGCGCCCTCCCTGGATTCCTTCCGACGCGTCTTCGGGCAGCAGGAATTCGGCCGTTACTTCCTCAACAGCCTCGTCGTCGCGGGCAGTGTCGTGATCGCCTCGGCGCTGATCGCGTTTCTCGCCGCGACCGCCGTGACACGATTCCGCTTCCGCCTCCGGACCACCTTGCTGATCATGTTTCTGGTGGCCCAGATGGTGCCCGTGGAAGCCCTCACGATCCCCCTCTTCTTCCTCATGCGGGACGCCGGTCAGCTGAACACGCTGGGCTCGCTGATCCTGCCCCACATCGCCTTCTCGCTGCCCTTCGCGATCTGGATGCTGCGGGGGTTCGTGAAAGCCGTTCCGGAGGCGCTGGAGGAGGCCGCGTACATCGACGGGGCGAGCCGGGCGCGATTCCTCTGGCAGATCCTTTTCCCGCTCGTCCTGCCGGGTCTCGTGGCCACCAGCGTGTTTTCCTTCATCTCCGCATGGAACGACTTCCTGTTCGCCAAGTCGTTCATCATCAGCGACACCTCCCAGTCGACGCTCCCGATGGCGTTGCTGGTCTTCTACAAACCCGACGACCCGGACTGGGGCGGCGTCATGGCGGCGTCCACGGTGATGACGATCCCGGTGCTGATCTTCTTCGTGCTCGTGCAGCGACGGCTGGTGTCGGGGCTGGGCGGGGCGGTAAAGGACTGACGTGACTGAACTGATCCCGGCTCCCCGCAATGTCGTCGCCGATGACGGGGAACTACGGCTGACGGCGCACTCCCGGCTCCACGCCGGCACCGGCACGGAGGGCGTCGGCCACTGGCTGCGCACCGTCCTGCGGGAGGCCACCGGCCTGCCCCTGCGCGAAGGGCGGGAACCCGACGACGCGGGCGGCGACGGCATCCGGCTCCGGCTCGACGCCGGGCTCGGCGCCGAGGAGTACCGCCTCGTCAGCGACCGGAACGGCGTCCTCATCGAGGGCGGCGGCCCGGCCGGTGCCTTCTGGGGCGCCCAGACGCTGCGCCAGCTCCTCGGCCCCGACGCGTACCGCAGGGCCCCGCTCGCCCGCGACCGGGTGTGGGCCGTGCCCCACCTCACGATCGAGGACGGGCCCCGCTTCCCCTGGCGCGGCCTCATGCTCGACGTCGCCCGGCACTTCATGCCCAAGGAAGGCGTCCTGCGTTACCTCGATCTGATGGCGGCGCACAAACTCAACGTCTTCCACTTCCATCTGACGGACGACCAGGGCTGGCGCATCGAGATCGAGCGGCATCCGCGGCTGACCCGGATCGGCTCCTGGCGCGCCCGGACCAAAACCGGCCACCGCGCCTCCCCCTTGTGGGAGGAGAAGCCCCACGGGGGCCACTACACCCAGGACGACATCCGCGAGATCGTCGCCTACGCCGCCGAGCGGCATATCACCGTCGTCCCCGAAATCGACGTGCCCGGACACTCGCAGGCCGCCATCGCCGCGTACCCGGAACTCGGCAACACCGACGTCATCGACACCACCGCCCTCTCCGTCTGGGACACCTGGGGAATCAACCCGAACGTACTCGCCCCCACCGACAACACCCTGCGCTTCTACGAGGGCGTCTTCGAGGAAGTGCTGGAGCTGTTCCCCTCGGAGTTCATCCACGTCGGCGGCGACGAATGCCCCAAGGACCAGTGGCGGCGGTCGGCGACCGCGCAGGCGCGCATCAGGGAACTCGGGCTCGCCGACGAGGACGAGCTCCAGTCCTGGTTCATCGGGCACTTCGACGACTGGCTCACCGCGCGCGGGCGCCGGCTCATCGGCTGGGACGAAATCCTGGAGGGCGGGCTGGCGAAGGGCGCGGCCGTGTCCTCCTGGCGCGGCTACGCCGGGGGCATCGCCGCCGCCCGGGCCGGCCACGACGTCGTCATGTGCCCCGAGCAGCAGGTGTACCTGGACCACCGTCAGGCGCCGGGCCCCGACGAGCCGGTACCGATCGGGTGGGTGCGCACCCTGGAGGACGTCTACCGGTTCGAGCCGGTGCCTCCGGAGTTGACGCCCGATGAGGCCCGGCACGTACTGGGCACCCAGGCCAACCTGTGGACCGAGGTGATGGAGGACCAGGCGCGCGTGGACTACCAGGCGTTCCCCCGGCTCGCCGCCTTCGCCGAGGTCGCCTGGAGCGCCCTGCCCGCCCCGGCGGAACGGGACTTCGCCGGCTTCGAGCGCCGTATGGCCGCCCACTACCGGCGGCTCGACGCCCTGGGCGTCGCTTACCGGCCACCCGCCGGCCCGCTGCCCTGGCAGCGGCGACCCGGGGTGACGGGCCGCCCGATCGACGGCCCGCCGCCGAACCGGTAGCACCCGGCCGGTGCGGCCGGACAGCTCGGCCGGTGCGACCGAACAGCTCGAACAGGCCACGGAAAAAGCGCACAAGGGTCACCGAAAGTGCCAATCGCCACGCTCTGGCGAACCCGTGCGAAAACGGACCATCTCGCCGATGAGGTGGGCGAATGCCTCCTAGCGGACCCGTGTCTTCGGCTCTCGCCAAGATGTGCCAGAGTTGCCACGTCCGCCCTGTCAGCACGTACCGTACGGCAGCACAGGTGGGACCAGGTGGGGCAGCGGGAAGGGGCAGCCGGTTTGACCACGCACGCACCGCAGGCGGCGCAGGCCGTCACGCTGCCCACGACGCTGGACGAGGCCGTCGCGGCACTCACCGCCGTGCCCGCCGCCGTGCCCGTCGCGGGCGGCACCGACCTGATGGCCGCCGTCAACTCCGGGCAGCTCAGGCCCGCCGCGCTGGTGGGACTCGGCCGCATCAGCGAGATCCGCGGCTGGCAGTACCAGGACGGCCACGCGCTGCTCGGCGCGGGCCTCACGCACGCGCGCATGGGCCGCCCCGACTTCGCGGCCCTGATCCCGGCGCTCGCCGCCGCCGCGCGCGCCGCGGGTCCGCCGCACATCCGCAACGCGGGCACCCTGGGCGGCAACATCGCCTCGGCCGCCCCCACCGGCGACGCGCTGCCGGTCCTGGCCGCCCTGGAGGCGACCCTGATCATCGCGGGCCCGGGCGGAGCCCGCCGGGAGATCCCGGTGTCGCACCTGCTCGCCGGGATGGACATGCTGCGCGCCGGGGAACTCATCGGCTACGTGCGCGTGCCGCTGCTGCACGCCCCGCAGGTCTTCCTGAAGGCGACCGGCCGCACCGGCCCGGGCCGCGCGGTCGCGTCCGTGGCCCTGGTCCTGGACCCCGCGCGCCGGGGCGTGCGCTGCGCGGTGGGCGCCATAGCGCCGATGGCGCTGCGGCCCCTGGAGGCCGAGCAGTGGGTGGCCGGCCTCATCGACTGGGACAACAACCGCGCGCTCGTCCCGGAGGCCCTGAACGCCTTCGGGGAGTACGTCGCCGCGGCCTGCATCCCCGACGCGCCCCCGGGCGAGGACGGCTCCGTACCGCAGCTCCCGCCCGCCGTACTGCACCTGCGGCGCACCGTCGCCGCGCTGGCCCGACGAGCACTGGGGAGGGCGCTGTCGTGACCGACGACCAGCACGGAGAGGGCACGCCCCGGGGCGGGAGCCGCTGGGACCCGCTGCCCCAGGGCGAGTACGACGACGGCGCCACCGCCTTCGTCGAACTGCCCGAGGGGGGCGTCGACGCCCTGCTGGCGGCCGACAGCCCCCTCGCCGCGCCCGGCCACGGCTACGTACCGCCGCAGATAACGGTCAGCCCCGCGACGACCGCCGGGACCGACCCGGCCGCCACGGGCGCGTGGCCGGTGCCCGGCGCGCCCGTCGACGGCGCCCAGTGGCACGACCCGCACGACCTGCACGACCCGCATGACCCGCACGCGGCGCACCAGCAGGGGCAGGACGCGGGGGAGCAGCCCTACGGCTCCGAGGCGGCCTACGGCGCGGGCGCGCCCTACGGCTCCGGTACGCCGTACGGCACCGACGCGGGGGCGCGGCCGCACGGCGGGAACGACCGCTTCACGTACAACCCGGGCACCACCGGGCAGTGGAACTTCGAGGAGGCCACGGCGGCCGAGCCCGCACCCGGCCATGACGTGACCGGGCAGTGGTCCATCCCCGTCGCCGGGGGAGACCTCCCGGACGAGTCGGGCGAGTTCACCACGTCCTCCCTGGTCGAGCAGTGGGGCGGCACCCCACCGGCCACGCTCCCCGGCGGCGCGCCCGCGCCGTGGGCGACCCAGGCGGCCGGGCAGCCGTGGGACCGGCAGACCCCACAGGAGACGGCCGGGCAGGACCAGCCCGGCGCGGGTTACCCGCACGGCGCCGAACAGGGCCAGGGTCAGGGCCAGGGGTACGACCAGGGCCAGGGCCACGGACATGGGCACGCGCCTGAGCAAGGGCATGGCCATGGGCACGGGCCCGAGCAGGGGCATGGCCACGGGCACATGGAGGGGCACGGGCAGCCCGGGGGCCCCGGGCCGGCCTCCGGATACGCCGCCGTCCCGGGTGGCCACGCCCCGGAGCAGCCGCCCGCCGCGCCCCTGCCCCAGGAGACGGACGCGGCGCACGGTGGCCACCTGCCGCACGGGACGGATCCGACGCACGCCGCCCGCCTGCCGCACGAGGCGGGCCAGGGCGAGGACACGCCGGGGCAGCCGACGGCCGGCCACGCGCCGGAGCCGTCCCGCTTCGCCGACCCCGGGGCGGAATCCCCGGGCTTCACCGACTCCGCCCCGGAGCCCTCGGGTTACGCCGACGACGGGGCGGGACACGCGGGTGCCGTCGGCCACGGGCCGGAGCCGTCCGGCTTCCCGGGCCACGCCCCGGAGAGCACCGGCTTCGCCGACCACCCCGCGGAGCCCCTCCACTTCACCGACCACGGTGCGGAGCCCTCCCACTTCACCGGCCACGATCCGGAGCGGGCGGGCATCCCCGGTCACGATCCGGAGCGGGCGGGCATCCCCGGTCACGATCCGGAGCAGACGGGCGTCCCCGGTCACGGACCGGAGCAGACGGACGTCCCCGGTCATGGACCGGAGCGAACCGGCGTGCACGACGCCGAGGACTACCCCGGGCCCGACACGCACGCCCCCGAGCACCCCGGTGCCTCCGCCCACGCTCCCGAACACCCCGGCCACGCCGCGCACGCCCCCGACCAGCCCGCTCCCGCCGGTCACGGCGCCGAGCAGCCGTACGCCGAGCACCCCGGGGAGATGCCCGAGGAGGCCGCGCCCTCGCCCGAGGCGGACGCGGCGGACCCGGACGGCGTCGGGCCTGCGCAGGCCGCCCAGGAGGCCTCACAGCCCTCTCCCGGGCCCGGTGAGCCCGCCGAGGGCGTCCCGGGGGCCGCGGAGGGCGCCGACGGCCCCGCCGAGCCGTCCGCCGGGCCCCTCCCGGCCATGGCGGACGCGGACGCCGGACCGGAGGCCGCCGACGCCCCGGGCGCCGACGGCGAGACGCCCGACGACCCGGCACCGGAGGAGCCCGCCGCCTCGCACGACACGGCGGACACCCCTGACGACCCGTCCGCCGCCTCCCAGGACGGGGCGCCCACGGCCCCGCAGGAGGAGCACCCCCTCGCCTCCTACGTCCTGCGGGTCAACGGCACCGACCGCCCCGTCACCGACGCGTGGATCGGCGAGTCCCTGCTGTACGTGCTGCGTGAGCGGCTCGGGCTCGCCGGGGCCAAGGACGGCTGCTCGCAGGGCGAGTGCGGGGCGTGCAACGTCCAGGTCGACGGGCGCCTCGTCGCGTCCTGCCTGGTCCCGGCCGTGACCGCCGCCGGCAGCGAGGTCCGTACCGTCGAGGGCCTGGCCGAGGACGGGCAGCCCTCCGACGTGCAGCGGGCGCTCGCGCGCTGCGGCGCCGTGCAGTGCGGCTTCTGCGTCCCGGGCATGGCGATGACCGTGCACGACCTGCTGGAGGGCAACCCCGCCCCCACGGAGCTGGAGACCCGCCAGGCGCTGTGCGGCAACCTGTGCCGCTGCTCCGGCTACCGGGGCGTGGTGGACGCCGTCAAGGAGGTCGTCGCCGAGCGCGAGGCGCACGCCGCCCCGGGCGAGGGCGACGGCGACGAGCCCCGGATCCCGCATCAGGCGGGCCCGGGTGCCGGTGGCGTGAACGCGTCGGCGTTCGGAGCGCCCCCGGAACCGCACGGGCAAGAACCGCACTCTCCGGAACCGCATGACCAGCCCTACGGCCAGGACGGAGGCCAGGCGTGAGCAACGAAGCAGCCACCGCGCAGGCCGCGGAGGCCGCCCCCGCCCCCGAACCACTGCCGCACGGCATCGGCGCCTCGCTGCCGCCCGCCGACGCCCGTGCCAAGACGGAGGGCACCTTCCCGTACGCCGCCGACCTGTGGGCCGAGGGCCTGCTGTGGGCGGCCGTGCTGCGTTCACCGCACCCGCACGCGCGCATCGTGTCCATCGACACCTCCCACGCGCGCGAGATGCCGGGCGTCCGCGCCGTCGTCACCCATGAGGACGTCCCCGGCAGGCCGTTGCACGGGCGCGGCACGGCCGACCGTCCGGTGTTCGCCTCCGAGGTGGTGCGCCACCACGGCGAGCCCATCGCCGCCGTCGCCGCCGACCACCCCGACACCGCGCGCATGGCGGCGGCCGCCGTCATCGTCGAGTACGAGGTGCTCGACCCGGTCACCGACCCGGAGCAGGCCTTCGAGGCCGAGCCGCTGCACCCCGACGGCAATCTGATCCGGCACATCCCGCTGCGCCACGGCGACCCGGAGGCGGCCGGCGAGATCGTCGTCGAGGGCCTGTACCGCATCGGCCGCCAGGACCCCGCGCCCATCGGCGCCGAGGCGGGCCTCGCCGTACCGCGTCCGGACGGTGGTGTGGAGCTGTACCTCGCCTCCACCGACCCGCACGCCGACCGCGACACGGCCGCCGCCGCCTTCGCCCTGGAACCCGAGCGCGTCAAGGTCGTCGTCACCGGCGTCCCCGGCGCCACCGCCGACCGCGAGGACCAGGGCTTCCAGCTGCCGCTCGGCCTGCTGGCGCTGCGCACCGGCTGCCCGGTGAAGCTCACCGCCACGCGCGAGGAGTCCTTCCTCGGCCACGCCCACCGGCACCCCACGCTGCTGCGCTACCGCCACCACGCCGACGGCGAGGGCAGACTCGTCAAGGTCGAGGCGCAGATCCTGCTCGACGCGGGCGCCTACGCCGACACCTCCTCCGAGGCCCTCGCCGCCGCCGTCGCGTTCGCCTGCGGCCCGTACGTCGTCCCGAACGCCTTCATCGAGGGCTGGGCCGTCCGCACCAACAACCCCCCTTCCGGCCACGTACGCGGCGAAGGGGCCATGCAGGTCTGCGCCGCCTACGAGGCGCAGATGGACAAGATCGCCAAGAAGCTCGGCCTCGACCCGGCCGAGGTGCGGCTGCGCAACGCCATGGCGACGGGCGACGTGCTGCCGACCGGCCAGACCGTGACCTGCCCGGCCCCGGTCGCCGAACTGCTCCAGGCCGTCCGGGACTTCCCCCTGCCGCCCCTCCCCAAGGACACCCCCGAGGACGAGTGGCTGCTGCCCGGCGGCCCCGAGGGCGCGGGTGAACCGGGCGCGGTGCGCCGGGGCGTGGGCTACGGCCTCGGCATGGTGCACATGCTCGGCGCCGAGGGCGCGGACGAGGTGTCCACGGCGACCGTGAAGGTCCACGACGGCGTGGCCACGGTGCTGTGCGCGGCCGTCGAGACCGGCCAGGGCTTCACGACGCTGGCCCGGCAGATCGTCCAGGAGACCCTCGGCATCGACGAGGTGCACGTGGCGCCCGTCGACACCGACCAGCCCCCCGCGGGCGCGGGCTGCCGCGGCCGGCACACCTGGGTGTCGGGCGGTGCGGTGGAGCGCGCGGCCAAGATGGTCCGCACCCAGCTCCTCCAGCCGCTCGCCCACAAGTTCGGCATGTCCACGGAGCTGCTCCAGATCACCGACGGCAAGATCACGTCGTACGACGGGGTCCTCTCGACGACCGTCACCGAGGCGCTGGACGGCAAGGAACTGTGGGCCACCGCCCAGTGCCGTCCACACCCGACCGAGCCGCTGAACGAGGCCGGCCAGGGCGACGCCTTCGTGGGCATGGCCTTCTGCGCGATCCGCGCGGTGGTCGACGTCGACATCGAGCTCGGTTCCGTACGGGTCGTGGAACTGGCCGTCGCCCAGGACGTGGGCCGGGTCCTGAACCCGACCCAGCTGGCCGCCCGGATCGAGGCGGGCGTGACCCAGGGCGTGGGCATCGCGCTCACGGAGAACCTCCGCACACCGCGCGGCCTGATCCGCCACCCGGACCTCACCGGATACGCCCTGCCGACGGCCCTCGACGCGCCCGACATCCGCATCGTCCGGCTGGTCGAGGAACGGGACGTGGTCGCGCCCTTCGGGGCCAAGGCGGTCAGCGCGGTGCCGGTCGTGACGTCCCCGGCGGCCGTCGCGTCCGCCGTACGGGCCGCGACGGGCCGCCCCGTGAACCGGCTGCCGATCCGCCCGCAGGCCGCGGTGGTCACGGACCGCTCCTGATGCCCCTCGCGGGCGGGGTGGTCCTGGTCACCGGCGTCATGGCGGCCGGCAAGTCGACGGTCGCGCAGGCGCTGGCGCGGACACTGCCGAGGGCCGCGCACGTCCGCGGGGACGCGTTCCGGCGCATGATCGTCACGGGCCGGGAGGAGTACGTCCCCGGCGCGGACGGTGAGGCACGGGCCCAACTGCTCCTGCGGTACCGGCTGTCCGCGGCGACCGCCGACGCCTACGCCGAGGCCGGCTTCACGGCGGTCGTCCAGGACGTGGTGCTCGGCGAGGACTTGGAGACGTACACCGGCCTGGTGCGCACCCGCCCGCTGTACGTCGTCGTCCTCGCGCCGAGCCCCGAGGCGGTGGCCGCGCGGGAGGCGGAACGGCCGAAGACGGGCTACGGCGGCGGCTGGACGGTCGCGGCGCTGGACGAGGAGCTGCGCGCGCGGACCCCGCGGATCGGACTGTGGCTCGACACCTCGGAGCTGACGGTGGGACAGACGGTCGAGGCGATTCTTTCGGGAAGGGAACGCGCCAGGGTCGTCTGAGCGTCATGAGGGGTGGACGCGTTGTGGTCGCTGGGCACGCGTCGCTGTTCCGGGGCGTTGTCAGTGGTGGGGCGTAGTGTTCTGGGCAGTGGGGGACGGCTGCCGGGCCTGGCCGGGCGGTCTGCCGTGCTCCGCCAGGGGATGGTGAGCAAGCACATGCGGGGGAGCCCATGAGTACGACCGACGCCGGTGCCGCGGTGATCACCCTGACCGAGGCCGAACTGGACCCGTGGGTGACGCACGCGTCGACGCGCCACTGGCTGACCGGCCCCGGACTGCCGTCCGACAGCGGCCTGCTGAGCTTCGCCGAGCTGCGCAGGGAGGGCCTGCGCACGGTGGCGGACTCGACGGGCGACCCGGAGGACCGGCTCTCGGCCGAGCTGCGCGAGCAGCTGGTGATAGGCGGACTCCTCGGCCCCGCGGGCCTGGAGACCGAATCGGTCCTGCTGGACGGCGCGACGGGCGAGGTCTCGACGACGCACCTGCTGCACGACCGGCCCGACCTCATGGACCGCCGCCCCCTGGCCCCCTCCTTGCGGACGCTGGTCCGCTTCGCGGAGGCGACGGACGAACTGGCGGGGCTGCGCGGCCAGTTCGCCTCCTACGCCGGCCGCTACGGCCCGAAGGCGGTGGCGGAGGCGTCCCAGCACCTCCTGGCGGTCTTCCGGGACGGCGCGGACGGCGAACCGGCCCCGTTCTGGAAGATGGCGGCACTGATCCGCCCCCTGTCCCTGGTCGCGGGCCGCGGCGGCGCCTCCGGCCTCTCCCTCGACCTCCCGCACCGCCTCCTGGACCAGGAGTTCGGCCCCGGCAAGGTGGCGCGCTTCGAGGACGTCGACTTCCCGGCCACGCTCACGCACGAGCCGACCCGCCGCTTCCTGCGCGAGGTGGGCCTCCCGGAGGACGCCCACGTCTTCTCCCTCGACACGGACGTTCCGCTGGCCACGCTGGCCGAGTTCCACGCCGACGCCGACACCCCGGCGCGTCTCCCCGCCGGGGCCGACCGCCTGATACGCCTCGGCCACCTGGTCGAGGACCACAGCCTGGTCGTCGACGGCGCGACGGGCGCGGTCCTGAACTGGAGCGAGCCCGAGGCGACGCTCCACCCCCTGAACACGGACGTGTCGACGCTCGCCTTCACGCTCTGGCTCCTGCACCGCGAGCGGGCCATCGACGAGCAGTCGGCCCACGAGCTGACGACCGACACCTACGACCAGCTGGCCATGACGATGCTCCAGGTCCTGTCGGCGGTCGACCCGACGGGCGTCGCGGCGGGCAGCTCGGGCCGCCACTACTGGACGGACGCGTTCCAGGACGAGGCGGGCGGGGTGCTGTGAGACACCCCGGGCCGGCGGTCACGTCGGTCCCACCCGCTCCAGCCGGGTCCAGCCCGCCCACCCGCGCCGGTTCAGCAGCTCGATGAACCGACGGGCGGAGGGCACGGTGTCGAACGCCAGCGTGTCCATCAGCTCGGCGAGCGGCGGCTCCACGCCGGCATCACCGACGTACTCCTCACCCCGCTCCTCGGCCAGCCTCGTGAGACAGGCGGCCACCCTGTCGGCCAGCTCGACCAGCCGCGGATCGTCGTTGCCCCGGTCGAGAGCCTCGCCCAGGGTCAGGTAGAAGTCGACGAATTCCGGGTCGGCGAGCTGCTCCTGCTTGCGCGCGATCCATTCACCGACGCGCTCGGGCGAGCGTGCGGCCAGCGGGATCCAGCCGTCGCGTTCGGCCCGGACGATCCGTTCGTCGACTCCGAGCGCCCGCAGCCGCTCCAGGAACCCGACCACCTCCGGTGGCAGTGCCAGGCTGTCCCCGGAGGCGAGGCGGGCGATCCGCTCCCGGTGCCGCCGCCGCTCGCGGATCTCCGCCTGGAGCCGTCCGTCGATCTCCGCGACCGCCGCGGCGAACTCCGCCTCACCGGCCTGCAGCAACTCCCGCACCCGCGCCAGCGGCACCCCGGCCTCGGCGAGCGTCCGGATCCTGATCAGCTCGACGACGGCACCGGCGCCGTACCGCCGATATCCGGAGTGGTCGCGCTCGGGCTCGGGCAGCAGCCCCCTGGCGTGATAGTGCCGCACGGCGCGCACGGTCACTCCGGCGTACGAGGCCAGTTCGCCGATGGTCAGCATGGGGCCAGTCTGCTCCGGACGATCGCGGCGATGTCAGGGGCGTGCGTGAAGACCAGCCCGTGGTCGGCGTCGATCCAGTCCGCCGAGACGTGTGGCCGCTGGCGCAGAAGCCGCTCGACGCCGGACCGCCAGAGCCGGTTGTGCCGAGGGGCACGCCCTTCGGCGACGTCGCCGGCGATCGCGGTGGACATGATGACGTGGACGGGCAGGTCGATCTTCCGGTACCGGTCGAGGATCTCGCCCCGGACCACATCCATCTCCCGGCCCAGGGCGAAGATGTCCTCGGCGGTGAGCGCCACATGACGTGCCGCCCCGGCCTCCGCCATGGCCCGGAACTCCGCGAGGTCGGTGTCCGTGAGGAACGGCTCGGGCAGCGGATTCGCCCCGTCGATGAGCACCAGCCCGGCGATGCTCTCGGGACACTCGGCCGCATGGTGCACGGCAAGGTCCGCGCCCAGGGAGTAGCCCACGAGCACAGGCGCCGCGGGCAGGTCGAGATCCGCCAGCACGGCGGCGAGGTCACTCAGGAAGGCGTCGAAGGAGTACCGCTCGGCGGGGGACGCGGAGCCGTGCCCGCGGAGATCGAAGGCCACCACGTCGTGGTCACGCCGCAACAGCCCGATGAGCTCCGACAGGTCGGCCTGCGTGCAGGTCAGCCCCGGGCACAGCACCAGAGGCCGCCCGCGGCCCCCGCGCGACACCGGGAGGGTGACACCGCCGTGCCGGACAGTGAACCGCGTCAAGGAGTTGTCGCTTCCGTCAGCCATACCGGCCATGCTCGGAGGCTGCCCCTGCGTCAGGGTCAAGCGCGGCAGCGGCCGTATCGAGCCCCCGTTGCGCCCTGGACGCGCCCTCCCCTCCTCCTGGACGCCTCCCGCATGCTCACACCATGGGGGATACAGGAGAGTCGACCATCATCCCGTTACCCGACCCCGACGGACACCGCCAACCGCCGCCCGACGCGCCGCAGCCGTGGGAGAAGACGGACCGTGCCCAGGCGGCACTGGAGGGCGCCACCGGTCCGGAGCCCCCCGCTCCACCCCTCTGCCCCAACTGCGGACTCGTGGGCGACCGGCGCGTCACCTACTACGGCTGGCACGTCCTGCTCGAACCGGACCTGCCCGTGCCCGCGCACATGGTGCCCGCGTGGCACCGCTGGTACGTGGACGCCAACGGCACCGCCTGGAACAGCCGCGAGGACGAGCCCGCGCCCGGCGCGGTGTGCCGCGTACCGCACCGGATCGCCTGCCCCGGTCTGAGACTGGAGGAGATCGGCCTCTGGCGATGGCTGGACGCCGTACGCGCGGAGAACGCACGCCGGGCCCAGCGACAGGCCGACAGGGAAGCCGACCCGGGAGCCCTGCCGAACGCCGGCTGACGAAGCGGTGCGAGGACCGTGGGGCGTACGACCAAGGTCCCAGGAGGGGGCCGTCTCACGACAGGGGTCAAAGTCGCCTGTGGACCTTACGCTGGCGGACATGCCTGACTCCAAGCCGCGTGACGCCGATGTCGTGGGTGCCGTTGTCCCGCCCTCTCTCGACGAGGGCGACGAGGGCGACGAGGGCGTGCTGGGGCGGGCCTACCGGGCGTTGAGTGTCGGGATCGTCTCCGTCGTGCTGCTCATCGCCTTCGAGGCGACGGCCGTCGGTACGGCGATGCCGGTCGCCGCGCGGGAGTTGGACGGGGTGTCGCTGTACGCCTTCGCGTTCTCCGGGTACTTCACGACCAGCCTGTTCGCGATGGTGCTCGCGGGGCAGTGGTCGGACCGGCACGGGCCGCTCGGGCCGTTGTCGGCGGGCATCGCCTCCTTCGGGGCCGGGCTGCTGCTGTCCGGGACGGCCGGGGTGATGTGGGTGTTCATCCTGGGGCGGGCCGTGCAGGGACTCGGCGGCGGACTGGTGATCGTCGCGCTGTACGTCGTCGTCGGGCGGGCCTATCCGGAGCGGTTGCGGCCGGCCATCATGGCCGCGTTCGCCGCGAGCTGGATCCTGCCGTCGGTCGTCGGCCCCCTCGCCGCCGGCACGGTGACCGAGCGGCTCGGCTGGCGGTGGGTGTTCCTGGGGATACCCGCCCTGGTCGTGTTCCCGCTCGCGCTCGCCCTGCCGCAGATACGGCGCCGGGCATCCGGACCGGTGGGGGAGCAGGCCGCCCCGGGCGCGAAGGCCGTCCCGGGCGCGAAGGCCGTCCCGGGCGCGAAGGCCGTCCCGGGCGCGAAGGCCGTCCCGGGCGCGAAGGCCGCCCCCGGCACGAAGGCCGCTCCCCGCACGAGGGCCTCCTCCGGCCGTCGCCGCATCCGCCTCGCCCTCGCCATCTCCCTCGGCGCCGGCCTCCTCCAGTACGCGGCCCAGGACCTGCGCCCGCTGTCCCTGGTAGCCAGGGCGCTCGGCGTGGCCCTGCTCGTGCCCGCCGTGCTCGGGCTGCTCCCGCGCGGGACCTACCGGGCCGCCCGCGGGCTGCCGTCGGTCGTGCTGCTGCGCGGCGTCGCCGCGGGGTCGTTCGTCGCCGCGGAGTCGTTCGTGCCGCTGATGCTGGTCACCCAGCGCGGGCTCAGTCCGACGCTGGCCGGGTTCTCCCTCGCGGCGGGCGGCGGGACCTGGGCGCTGGGCTCGTGGGTGCAGTCGCGGTCGCGGCTCGAACCGTACCGGGAGCGGCTGACGACCGCCGGGATGCTGCTGGTGGCGGCGGCCGTCGCCACGGCGCCGAGTGTGCTCGTCGACTCCGTGCCGGTCTGGACCCTCGCCGTCGCCTGGGCCTTCGGCTGCTTCGGCATGGGGCTCGTCATCTCCTCCACGAGCGTGCTCCTGCTCAAGCTCTCCGCCCCCGAGGAGGCCGGCACCAACTCCGCCGCCCTGCAGATCTCCGACGGTCTCTCCAACGTCCTCCTCCTCTCCGCCGGCGGCGCCGCCTTCGCCGCCCTGGGCGGCGGCACGGTCTCCCACACCACCGCCCACACCTCCGGCTCCCACCCGGCCGCCTTCACCGCGGTGTTCCTGCCGATGGCGGCGGTGGCCCTGGCGGGCGCATGGGTGTCGACGCGCCTGCGGGAGCGACGGCCGTAGCCCCGTGTCCGGCCCCCGCTGTGGTGAGAGGGGGCTGTGACGTCGGTCCCACCCGTGAGGGACGCGGCCCGGTCCGCGCGTGGGCCGGTGGGGTGCGCCGGTAGGGTGGCCCGGTTGTCATACGTAGCCGAGCCGTCAGGCTCCCTCGAACGAGCCGCCCGACCCCCAACGGAGACCGTGACTACCACCGCCGGCACCAGCACCGCCTCGCACCACCTCTCCCCGGCGTTCCCCGGGCGCGCCCCCTGGGGCACCGCCAGCAAGCTCCGCGCCTGGCAGCAGGGCGCGATGGAGAAGTACATCCAGGAGCAGCCGCGGGACTTCCTGGCGGTCGCCACCCCCGGCGCCGGCAAGACGACCTTCGCGCTGACGCTGGCGTCCTGGCTGCTGCACCACCACGTCGTGCAGCAGGTGACCGTCGTCGCCCCCACCGAGCACCTGAAGAAGCAGTGGGCCGAGGCCGCGGCCCGGATAGGCATCAAGCTCGACCCCGAGTACAGCGCCGGCCCGCTCGGCCGGGAGTACCACGGTGTCGCCGTGACGTACGCCGGTGTCGGCGTCCGGCCCATGCTGCACCGCAACCGCGTCGAGCAGCGCAAGACCCTCGTCATCCTCGACGAGATCCACCACGCCGGTGACAGCAAGTCCTGGGGCGAGGCCTGCCTGGAGGCCTTCGAGCCCGCGACGCGGCGGCTGGCGCTGACCGGTACGCCCTTCCGGTCCGACACCAACCCCATCCCCTTCGTGACGTACGAGGAGGGCAACGACGGCATCCGGCGCTCCGCCGCCGACTACACCTACGGCTACGGCAACGCCCTCGCCGACAACGTCGTCCGGCCGGTCATCTTCCTCTCCTACAGCGGCAACATGCGCTGGCGCACCAAGGCCGGTGACGAGGTCGCCGCCCGGCTCGGCGAGCCCATGACCAAGGACGCCATCAGCCAGGCCTGGCGGACCGCGCTCGATCCGCGCGGGGAGTGGATGCCGGCCGTGCTGCGGGCGGCGGACCAGCGGCTGACCGAGGTGCGCAAGGCCATCCCGGACGCGGGTGCGCTCGTCATCGCCTCCGACCAGGACTCGGCGCGTGCCTACGCCAAACTGATCCGGGAGATCACCGGCAGCAAGGCGACCCTCGTGCTGTCCGACGACTCCGGCGCCTCCGAGCGGATCGACGAGTTCAGCGGCAACACCGACCGGTGGATGGTCGCCGTCCGGATGGTGTCCGAGGGCGTCGACGTGCCGCGGCTCGCGGTCGGCGTGTACGCGACGACGATCTCGACCCCCCTCTTCTTCGCCCAGGCCGTCGGCCGTTTCGTGCGGTCCCGGCGCCGTGGCGAGACCGCCTCCGTGTTCCTGCCGACCGTGCCCGACCTGCTCTCCTTCGCCAACGAGATGGAGCGCGAGCGCGACCACGTCCTCGACAAGCCCAAGAAGGAGGGCGAGGAGGACCCCTACGCCGAGTCCGAGAAGGAGATGGACGAGGCGAACAAGGAGCAGGACGAGGACACCGGCGAGCAGGACATGCTGCCCTTCGAGGCGCTGGAGTCCGACGCCGTCTTCGACCGGGTCATGTACAACGGCGCCGAGTTCGGCATGCAGGCCCACCCGGGCAGCGAGGAGGAGCAGGACTACCTCGGCATCCCGGGGCTGCTGGAGCCCGACCAGGTCCAGCTGCTGCTGCAGAAGCGGCAGGCCCGGCAGATCGCGCACAGCCGCAAGAAGCCGGACGAGGAGGCCGACCTGCTCGAACTGCCCGCCGAGCGGCGGCCGGTGGTCTCCCACAAGGAGATGATGGAGCTGCGGCGGCAGCTCAACACCATGGTCGGCGCCTACGTCCACCAGAGCGGCAAGCCGCACGGCGTGATCCACACCGAGCTGCGGCGCGTGTGCGGTGGGCCTCCGGCGGCTGAGGCGACGGCCGGGCAGCTGCGGCAGCGGATCGCCAAGGTGCAGGAGTGGGCCACGCGGATGAAGTGACGCCGCCCGCCCGGCGCCCGGTGGGCGCATACCACCGCAAACAGCGCCGGCGCACGACGATCACTGCCCGGATTCTGGACGGAGCCTTCCGCTCAGCGAACCCCCTTCGCTACTGTCCCGCTACGCACACGCCCCGTGGCAGCGCCGCCGCGGAGCGCAGCCGTGAAGCGACGCGGTCCGGACAGGCCGGGCCGCCGGCCGATCGGCGGCCTCTGAAGCGCGTTGCCGACGGGACTCGGTGACGCATCCGCCGACCGGGGGGCCGCCGACCTCACCACTAAGGAGTGGGCGTCGTGACCGCGGAGACCTCCCAGACGCTCGACAGGGGACTGCGTGTCCTCAAGCTGCTCGCCGAGACGGACCACGGGCTGACCGTGACCGAGCTCTCCCTCAGGCTCGGCGTGAACCGGACCGTGGTGTACCGGTTGCTCGCCACGCTGGAACAGCACGCGCTCATACGCCGCGACCTGGGCGGACGTGCCCGCGTCGGACTCGGTGTGCTGCGTCTGGGACGGCAGGTCCATCCGCTGGTGCGGGAGGCCGCGATGCCGGCGCTGCGCTCGCTGGCCGAGGACATCGGGGCCACGGCGCACCTGACCCTGGTGGACGGGGCGGACGCGCTCGCCGTGGCCGTCGTCGAACCGACCTGGACGGACTACCACGTCGCCTACCGGGCCGGATTCAGGCACCCCCTGGACCGCGGCGCCGCCGGCAAGGCGATCCTCGCCGCCCGGCAGCACCCGATGGCCGACCCCGGCTACACCCTCACGCACGGCGAGCTGGAGGCCGGGGCGTGCGGAGCCGCCGCCCCGCTCCTGGGCGTCACGGGCGTGGAGGGCAGCGTCGGCGTGGTGATGCTGGCCGACGTGGTGCCGGAGCGGGTCGGGCAGCGGGTCGTCGACGCGGCCCGGGAGGTCGCGGACGCGCTGCGCTGACGGCGGCCGGACGCCGGGCCGGGCCGGGCGGACCTGGGACCGGCCGCGCACCGACCCCGCGTTAGATTGATCCCGTGTTCTCTCGCCTCACGCGCCCCCAGGCCATCGCCGTCTGCGCCCTGCCCGTCGTGGCCCTGCTCGCCACGGCGGTGTTCGCGCCGCTGCCGTTCTCGGTGGCGCAGCCGGGCGAGACGGCGAACGTCCTCGGCGAGCACAAGGGCGCGCCGGTGATCACCATCGCGGGGGCGCCGACCCGGGAGACCCGCGGGCAGTTGCGGATGACGACCATCGTGGCGACCTCCCCGGACACCCGCGTCTCGCTCTCCGACGTCCTCGACGGCTGGTTCCGCACCGACGAGGCCGTCATGCCGCGCGACGCCCTCTACCCGAGCGGGGACAGCGTCAAGGAGATCGAGCGGCACAACGAGAAGCAGATGAAGGAGTCCCAGGACGCGGCGACCCAGGCGGCGCTGGGCTACCTCGATCTCGACCCCGAGGACGTCAAGGTCAGCCTGAAGCTCGCCGACGTGGGCGGGCCCAGCGCGGGGCTGCTGTTCTCCCTCGGGATCATCGACAAGCTCGACGGTGACGGCACCGGTGGGGATCTCACCGGGGGGCGGGTCATCGCCGGTACGGGCACGATCGCCGCGGACGGCACGGTCGGTGCGGTGGGCGGGGTCTCCCTCAAGACGCAGGCCGCGAAGCGCGACGGTGCGACGGTGTTCCTGGTGCCGAAGGCGGAGTGCGCGGACGCGCGGGCGGAGCTGCCGGAGGGGCTGCGGCTGATCCCGGTGACCACGCTGAAGAGCACGGTGAGTTCCCTGGTGGCCCTGGAGACGGGCAAGGGGTCCGTGCCGAGCTGTTAGTGGGCGGGGAGGGGCCGGGGCTGAGTGGCGAGCTTCAGTCCGACCTCGATGAGGGTCCAGCCCAGCCGGGCCCGGAGGGCATCCTTCCGAGCGCGGACGAGAGGTACGCGGGCCTCGTCGCGGAGCTCTGCGGCGCGGGAGTGGTGCAGGGCGAGGTGGATGTCGGGGTGCATCTCAGTCCGTCCTGATCGGGAAGGCGTGGGTGTGGAGGCGGACCTGCTCCGCGCCGGGAGTGTCCTCGGTGGCCGCGCGGTCGCGGTAGCTTTCGACCAGCACGTGCATCTTCTCGGTGAGTTCCCGCGTCAGTTCGGGCGTCAGTCGCAGCGTGAAGCTGCTCATGTCCCCGACGCGGCGCCACTCCTCGGACCATGAGTCACGGTTGCCCAGCCACGTCGACAGGTCCCGGGTCTGCGTGGTGGCGACCTCGTGGAGGTACAGGTCCGCCGCCCCGCGTACGACCGGGTCCGGATCGTTGAGCAGGGTTTCGTCGAAGCGCAGGCCGCGGTGGACCGCCTGCCACCACCGCTCGCGCCCCTTGCCCCGCTCGGGGGCGTCCTCGACGAAGCCGTATTCCGCGAGTTGGCGCAGGTGGTAGCTGGTGGCACCGCTGGACTCGCCCAGCTTGGCGGCCAGTTGTGAGGCGGTGGCCGGGCCGCCGAAGCGCAGGGCGTCCAGCAGCTGCATGCGCAGGGGGTGGGCCAGTCCGCGCAGGGATCGGGCGTCGAGCTGCCGTACCTGGGGATTCTGAGGTTCGGTCACGATGCAAAGGTATCCTTGCAAAGGGTTCCTTGCAAGGGTTTCTTTGCAACTTGCCTACCCCTCTCTGACCAACCCCTCCCCCACCAACCACTCCAACGCCACCTGGTGCGGATCCTCCCCCTCCACATCCACCTTCGCGTTCAGGTCCCGCGCGACCGCGTTGTTCAGCCGTGCCGTCACCGGATCCAGCACGTCCGCGATCGCCGGCCACTCCTTCAGCGTCTTCGCGTTGATCATCGGCGCGGCGTTGTAGTTGGGGAAGAACTTCTTGTCGTCGTCCATCACGACCAGGTCCATCGACTTGATGCGCCCGTCCGTCGTGAACACCTCGCCGTACGGGCAACTCCCCTTCGCCGTCTGCGTGTAGATGATCCCCGTGTCCATCTGCGTGACGTTCCGCGCCGGCAGGTTCATCCCGTACCGCTTCTGCATGCCGGGCAGCCCGTCCGCCCGGTTCGCGAACTCGACCTCCACGCACAGCCTCACGGCGTCGGGGTCGGACTTCGCCAGTCTCGCGACGTCCGACATGGTCTTCGTGCCGTACTTCCTCGCGTTCTGCTGGTTCATCGCCAGCGCGTAGGTGTTGTCGAGGGACGACGGCCGCAGCCAGGCCAGCCCGTTCGCCGCGTCCTCCGCACGCACCGCCTCCCACTGCCGCCGCGGATCGGTGATCGGCTTGCTGTGCCCCAGGTACGTGATCCAGGCCGTGCCCGTGTACTCGTACCCGGCGTCGGCGTCGCCCTTGCGCACCGCCTCGCGGCTGCCGATGGAGCCCTGGATGCCCGTGCGGTCGAGCACCTCCGCCCCGGCCGCCTCCAGGGCGATCCCCATGATCGCGCCGAGGATCAGGCCCTCGGTGAACGACTTCGACGTCACCGTCAGACGCGCGCCCCTGAGCGGCTCGCCCCGCCCGACCGACCCGGGCCGCACGTCGTCGGCCATCGGGGAGCCGCTGGTCAGGCCGCAGCCGGAAGCCGCCACCAGCAGCAGCCCCACGGCGAGGCACGCCCGTCGCCGCATCACGTGGCACGCCCGCCGCCGCATCGCACAGCACGCCCGCCGCCCCAGCGCATGGCACGCCCGTCGCCTCATGTCTGCAACCCCCGCGGCCGCAGCAGCAGTTCCGCCAGCGAGGCCAGCCAGTCCACCAGCAGCGCCAGCACCACCGTGAGGACCGACCCCAGCACCAGCACCGGCATCCGCTGGTTGGTGATCCCGGTCGTGATCAGCACGCCGAGGCCGCCGCCCCCGCCGAAGACGGCCAGGGTCGCCGTCCCCACGTTCAGGACGAGGGCCGTCCGCACGCCCGCCAGAATCAGCGGGACCGCGAGCGGCAGCTCCACCCGGGTGAGCACGCCCATGGGGGACATGCCGATGCCCCGCGCCGCCTCCAGCAGGGTCGGGTCGTTCGCCTTCAGGCCGGTGATCGTGTTCGACAGCACGGGCAGGACGGCGTAGGCGATCATGCCGATCAGGGCGGCCCGACGGCCGATGCCCAGCCAGATCACCAGGAGCGCCAGCAGGCCGATCGCCGGGGTCGCCTGGCCCATGTTCGCGAGGGCCATCGCGACCGGAGTGGCCCTGCTGAACGCCCTCCGGGTCAGCAGGACGCCCAGCGGGATCGCGATGACCAGCACGAAGAACGTGGAGATCACGGTGAGCTGGATGTGCTGCCACAGGGCCGTGGAGACCTGGCCGCCCGACAGGGCGTTCCGGGAGAGCGCGTCCAGGTCGGCCTGCTGGAACCAGAGCCAGGTGGCGAGCAGCACGGCGATCATGCCCACCGGCAGGAACGTCAGCTTCCGCCAGCCGACGCGGGCCGGCCGGGGCCGCCGCTCGGGCCGCCGGGGCGCCTCGTCGAGGGGCCCGGGGGCTTCCTCGGTCTCCGTGGCCGTCACCGCTGCCCTCCGGGGCCCACGCCCGCCACGCCCCCGGACCCCTCCTGCTCCGCGTGCGTCTGCGCGGCCCGCAGTTCCTCCAGCTCGTGCCGGTGCTCCCGCGCGTCGAGCCGGTCGGCCTCCAGCATCTCGTGCACGGAGTTCATGAGCGTCTCCATGTCGACGACGCCCGTGTACTCGCCGCGCCGCCCGGTCACCGCCACCCGTCCCGCGTTGTCGGTGAGCACCGCCTCCAGCGCGTCGCGCAGGGTGGCGTCCCGGGTGACCGTGTCGTGCACCAGCGTCCCGGCCCGGGCCAGCGAGCCGCGCGCCCGCATCAGGTCACCGCGCCGCAGCCACTTGTAGGGGCGTCCGCGCCGGTCGAGCAGCAGGACCTCGTTGGTGCCGCCGGCCCGCAGCCGGTTGAAGATCTGCTGCAGCGGGTCGTCGACCATGACGGTCGGATAGTCGGTGATCTCCACGTCCCGTACGCGGGTCAGGTTCAGCCGTTTCAGCGCCGCCCCGGCGCCCACGAACCCGGAGACGAAGTCGTCCGCCGGGTTGGTCAGGATCGCCTCGGGGGTGTCGAACTGGGCGATGTGCGAGCGCTCGCGCAGCACGGCGATGCGGTCGCCGAGCTTGATCGCCTCGTCGAAGTCGTGGGTGACGAAGACGATCGTCTTGCGCAGCTCGTGCTGGAGCCGGATCAGCTCGTCCTGGAGGTGGTCCCGGGTGATCGGATCGACCGCGCCGAACGGCTCGTCCATCAGCAGGACCGGGGGATCGGCGGCCAGGGCCCGGGCCACGCCCACGCGCTGCTGCTGGCCGCCGGAGAGCTGGCGCGGGTAGCGGCCGTGGAACTCGCCGGGGTCGAGACCGACGAGGTCGAGCAGTTCCTCGGTCCGCTCCCTGATCCGGGCCTTCGGCCAGCCGATCATCCTCGGGACGAGGCCGATGTTCTGCGCGACCGTCATGTGCGGGAACAGCCCGGCGGACTGGATGGCGTAGCCGACCTTGCGGCGCAGCCCCACCGGGTCGATGTCGGTGACGTCCTCGCCGCCCATCCGGATCCGGCCGCCGGTCGGCTCGATCAGCCGGTTGATCATCTTGAGCGTGGTCGACTTCCCGCAGCCGGAGGGCCCGACGAAGACGACGACCTCGCCCGCCTTGATCTCCATGCTCACGTTGTCCACGGCCGGCTGCGCACCACCGGGGAACCGCTTGGTCAGGTTCTCCAGTTCGATGGAGGCACCGTGGTCACCGGTCTCAGGCACGGATCCCCCTGGGGATGGTCAGCCGTCCGATCAGGACGTACGCGGCGTCGAACAGCAGCGCCAGGACGATGATGCCGAGCGTCCCCGCGAGCACCTGGTTGAGCGCGTTGGCGCTGCCCAGCGAGGCCAGTCCGCGGAAGATGACGTTGCCGAGGCCCGGGCCGGAGGCGTACGCGGCGATGGCGGCGATGCCCATCAGCATCTGCGTCGCGACCCGGATCCCGGCCAGGATCGGCGGCCAGGCCAGCGGCAGCTCGACCCGCAGCAGCCGGGCCGGGCGGGACATCCCGATGCCCGTGGCCGCGTCCACCAGCGCCGGGTCGACGCCGCGCAGCCCGACGATCGCGTTGCGCACCACCGGCAGCAGCCCGTACAGGGTCAGCGCGATCACCGTGGGCGCCACACCGAGCCCCACGACCGGGACGAGCAGGCCGATCAGGGCGAGCGCCGGCACGGTCAGGACGGTGGCGGTGGCCGTGGTCGCGAGGTTC
This sequence comes from Streptomyces olindensis, assembly GCF_040645895.1. Lineage (NCBI taxonomy): Bacteria > Bacillati > Actinomycetota > Actinomycetes > Kitasatosporales > Streptomycetaceae > Streptomyces > Streptomyces olindensis. Next base: position 56,701 of record NZ_JBEYZD010000009.1, read on the forward strand.
CCGGCCCACTCGCTGCGGTAGGTGACGACGCCGATCAGCACCCCGAGCACGGTCGCGACGACCATGCACTGGAAGACGGCGCTCGCGTGCTGGTAGGCGTCCGCGAGCAGCTGCTGGTGCCGGCCCGCCAGGTACTCCCAGAAGCTCACACGCGCTCACCCCACGACTCAGGTCTCCTCCGCGGCCTGCTCCACCAGCGGGATGATCCGCGGCGGGACGGGGTTCTCCATGACGATCGCCGTGGAGGCCCGGACGATGCCATCAAAACCGACGACCCGGTCGATCACACGCTGGAGATCGGCGTTCGAGCGGGCCACGAGACGGCACAGCATGTCCCCGCTGCCGGTGGTGGTGTGCAGTTCCAGCACCTCGGGCACGGACGCCAAGTGGGCCCGTACGTCGGCTCCTTGGCCCTGCCGGATCTGCAGCGTGGCGAAGGCGGTGACCGGATAGCCGAGTGCGGCCGGATCCACCTCCGGGCCGAATCCGCGGATGACTCCGTTCGACTGAAGCCGGTCCAGCCGCGCCTGCACGGTGCCCCGGGCCACCCCCAGCCGCCGCGACATCTCCAGCACCCCGATCCGCGGCTCCCGGGCGAGCAGCAGGATGATCCGGCCGTCCAGACGATCGATCGACACAGCAGCCTCCCGAGGTGGTCATCCTGTACAGAAGGACCGATACTTCGGCCGTCTTGCTGAACAGATTGCCCAGCGGAAACGCAAACTATTGCGCACCTTGCCGAGCGGGGAGACCCTGCGGCTATGACGCAGACCACACACCACACTCCCGACACCGCCCGGCAGGCCGACCCCTTCCCGGTCAAGGGAATGGACGCGGTCGTCTTCGCCGTGGGCAACGCCAAGCAGGCGGCGCACTACTACTCCACCGCCTTCGGCATGAAGCTGGTCGCCTACTCCGGACCGGAGAACGGCAGCCGCGAGACCGCTGCCTACGTGCTGGAGAACGGCTCCGCCCGCTTCGTCCTCACCTCGGTCATCAAGCCGTCCAGCGAATGGGGCCACTTCCTCGCCCGGCACGTGGCCGAGCACGGCGACGGCGTCGTCGACCTCGCCATCGAGGTGCCGGACGCGCGCGCCGCGTACGCCTACGCCGTCGAGCACGGTGCCCGCCCGGTCGCCGAGCCGTACGAGGTCAAGGACGAGCACGGCACGGTCGTCCTGGCGGCCATCGCCACCTACGGCGAGACCCGCCACACCCTCGTCGAGCGCTCCGGCTACGACGGCCCCTATCTGCCCGGCTACGTCGCGGCCGAGCCGATGGTCGAGCCGCCCGCGCAGCGCACCTTCCAGGCGATCGACCACTGCGTCGGCAACGTCGAACTCGGCAGGATGAACGAGTGGGTCGGCTTCTACAACAAGGTGATGGGCTTCACGAACATGAAGGAGTTCGTGGGCGACGACATCGCCACCGAGTACAGCGCGCTGATGTCGAAGGTCGTCGCCGACGGCACCCTCAAGGTGAAGTTCCCGATCAACGAGCCGGCCATCGCGAAGAAGAAGTCGCAGATCGACGAGTACCTGGAGTTCTACGGCGGCGCGGGCGTGCAGCACATCGCCCTCAACACCAACGACATCGTGCAGACGGTCCGCACGATGCGCGCGGCCGGCGTGGAATTCCTCAACACGCCCGACTCCTACTACGACACGCTGGGGGAGTGGGTCGGCGAGACCCGGGTCCCGATCGACACCTTGCGCGAACTGAAGATCCTCGCCGACCGCGACGAGGACGGCTACCTGCTGCAGATCTTCACCAAGCCGGTCCAGGACCGTCCGACGGTCTTCTTCGAGATCATCGAACGCCACGGCTCGATGGGCTTCGGCAAGGGCAACTTCAAGGCCCTGTTCGAGGCGATCGAGCGCGAGCAGGCCCGCCGCGGCAACCTGTAGTCCGACGGCGCGTTCCGGGCGTGCGGGTGTCACGGGGCACCCGCACGCCCCGGGCAGGTGAAGGCCGCCGCCGACGGGTTCACACCGCCGGCCCCCGGTGCGAACCTGTGATCATGAGCCGTATCGAAGCGCCTCCCGACGACCGGACCGGCAACCTCGTCGACCTGCTGCTCGGCGGCCTGCCCGCCGACGCGGTCCTCACCGACCCCGACATCACGGCCTCCTACGCCCACGACATGGCGAGCTTCTGCCCGGCCGGCACCCCGGCCGTGGTCGTGCTGCCCCGGACGGCCGAACAGGTCCAGCACGTGATGCGCACCGCCACCGCCCTGCGCGTCCCGGTCGTCCCGCAGGGCGCCCGCACCGGCCTGTCCGGCGCCGCCAACGCCTCCGACGGCTGCATCGTGCTCTCCCTGACGAAGATGGACCGGATCCTGGAGATCAACCCGGTCGACCGCATCGCCGTCGTCGAACCCGGTGTGATCAACGCCGCCCTGTCCCGGGCCGTCGGCGAACACGGCCTGTACTACCCGCCGGACCCCTCCAGCTGGGAGATGTGCACCATCGGCGGCAACATCGGCACGGCCTCCGGCGGCCTGTGCTGCGTGAAGTACGGGGTCACCGCCGAGTACGTCCTCGGGCTGGACGTGGTGCTCGCCGACGGGCGGCTCATGTCCACCGGCCGCCGCACCGCCAAGGGCGTCGCCGGCTACGACCTGACCCGGCTGTTCGTCGGCTCCGAGGGCTCGCTCGGCATCGTCGTCCGGGCCGTGCTCGGCCTGCGTCCCAAGCCGCCCGAGCAGCTGGTGCTGGCCGCCGAGTTCGCCTCCGGCGCCGCCGCCTGCGACGCCGTGTGCCGCATCATGGAGGGCGGCCACGTCCCGTCACTCCTCGAACTCATGGACCGTACGACGGTCAAGGCCGTCAACGACATGGCGCAGATGGGGCTCCCGGAGAGCACCGAGGCACTGCTGCTCGCCGCGTTCGACAGCACCGACCCGGCCGCCGACCTCGCCGCCGTCGGCGCCCTGTGCGAGGCGGCCGGTGCCACCCAGGTCGTCCCCGCCGACGACGCCGCCGAGTCCGAACTGCTCCTCCAGGCCCGGCGCCTGTCGCTCACCGCGCTGGAGGCGGTGAAGGGCGTGACGATGATCGACGACGTGTGCGTGCCGCGCTCCCGGCTCGCCGAGATGCTCGACGGGGTCGACCGGATCGCCGAGAAGTACCAGCTCACCATCGGCGTCGTCGCCCACGCGGGCGACGGCAACACCCACCCGACGGTCTGCTTCGACCCGGCGGACCCCGACGAGTCCCGCCGCGCCCGCGAGTCCTTCGACGAGATCATGGCGCTCGGCCTGGAACTCGGCGGCACCATCACCGGCGAGCACGGCGTCGGCGTCCTGAAGAAGGAGTGGCTGGCGCGCGAGATCGGCCCCGTCGGGATGGAGATGCAGCGGGCCGTCAAGCAGGCCTTCGACCCGCTGGACATCCTGAACCCCGGCAAGCTGTTCTGAGGCCGGCGGCTCACTGGGCGAGCAGCTCGGCCAGTTCGTCGTCGAGCCCGAGCCGCTCGCCCTCCGTCCCCGGCGGGACCACCCGCAGCGTGCGCTCCAGCCACGCCGACACCTGCGCCGCCGGTGCCTCCAGCAGGGCGTCCCCGTCGGGTGAACTCAGCGCCATCAGCACGACACCGCGCCCCTCGCTCTTCGTCGGCCACACCCGCACGTCCCCCTGCCCGCACGGCCGGAACACGCCCTCCACCAGCAGGTCCCGGGCGAACGTCCAGTGCACGGGGTGCGCGGAGTCGACGTGGAAGGTGACGTGGACGGCGTACGGATCGCCGGTGAGGTACCCGAGCCGGGCCGGCACCGGGATCCTGCGCTCGGGCGACAGGACGAGCCTCAGCTCCAGTTCCCGCTCCACCACATGGTGCATGGCGGTCTTCCCTTCTCTCGACGGCTGCCCTCCATGGGCCGGTCGGGAGGAGAGAGCGGGCGGGGGCCGCGCCATTACGCGCGTTGCCGGAAGTTTTTTCGCAGGGGGACGCGCCGGGACCGCGCGATGCGTAGCACATCGGTGCTCGAAAGGGGTGGGTCCGGTGGGAGCGGCGGTGGGGGTTGCGCTCGTCTGATAGATGTGGAGGCCCCCATTTGGCCCCCGAGCAGATACGGGACGACGGACATGAGCGCCCCAACCCCGGCCCCCGGTGACGACAGGCCCCGCGAAGGGTATTACCCGGACCCGTCCATTCCTGGATATGTCCGGTACTGGAACGGTGCCTCCTGGGTACCGGGCACCAGCCGTCCGGCGCCCAAGGACGGCGAGTCGCTCGCGCCGCCGCCCGGCGCGGGGGCCCCGGCCGCCGCGGTCGAGGAGACCGGCCCGCACTTCTTCGACGAGGACCCGGTCGAGGACCGCTCCGCCGCGGACGCCCAGCACGGCAGCCGTCCCGAGCCCGCGTCCGCCTGGGGCGCGGACCGCTCCCGCCAGTCCGGTTTCGGCGGCGACCAGGACCGCCGTGTCTCGTGGGGCGCACCGCAGGGAGCGCAGGGAGCGCAAGGGGCTCAGGGAGCTCAGGGGGCCGACCCGAGGGTGGCGCCCGGGGACGGTCAGGACCGGCAGCCGGAGGGCGAGTCCACGGCCCGGACAGCCGACCGGGAGGAGAGCGCCGCGGCCGCCGGCAGCACGTTCGTCTTCCGCCGCCCGGCGGGCGAGTCCGGGACAGGGGCGGCGGCCTCCGCGGACCGCCCCGACGAGGGCACGATGATGTTCCGCGCGGTCGCGCCGCGCACGGGCTCGGGCACGTCCCCGTCCGGTGCCGGTGGTTCCGGCGGTGGCCCGGGGTCCGGTTTCGCCGGGCAGGCCGCGGCGGCGGGCCCGGGCGGGAGTGCCGGGGCATCCGGCTTCGGCCCGGCGGGCTCGGCGGGTTCGGGCAGTCCGGCCGGTGCTGCCGGTTCGGTCGGTGCTGCGGGTGCTGCGGGTGCTGCCGGTTCGGGCGGTGGCTCGGCGGGACCCGCCTTCGGGGCGCAGGCCGCCGGCTCGGGTGGCGGCCCGTCAGGGCCCGCGTTCAGCGCGCAGGGTGGCGCCGCCCCCGCCGGGGCCCCGGACCGTCCCGGTTTCGGCGCCGGCAAGGCCGCCGCCGCCCGGGCCGCCGCCGCGCAGACCGGCGCGGCCGCCTCGACCGCGCTGTCCGGCCCCCAGGCGGCCCCCGCTGTTCCTCCGCAGGCCGGCGCACCGCAGCCCGGTGCCGCCGCCACGCCCCTCAGCCCCGGCCCCGGCGGCGGTCAGTCCTCCTGGGCGCAGCAGGTGCACCGGCTCGCCGGCGCCGGCGACGAGCAGCCCGTCGCGCCCTGGAAGCCCCCGGTCGACGACCCGTTCCAGGCGGTCGCCCGGCGCCAGGCTGCCGCCCGCCCCGCGGCGCTCGGCAAGCGGCTGGCCGCCCGGCTGCTGGACACCGTCGTCCTCGCCGGCATCACCGCCGCGGCCGCCGTCCCCCTCGGCGGCAAGGCGATCGACCACGTCAACGAGAAGATCGACGCGGCGAAGCTCTCCGGCGAGACGGTCACGGTCTGGCTGCTCGACGGCACCACGTCGGTCTACCTCGGCATCATCCTGGCCGTCCTGCTGCTCGCCGGCGTCGTCTCCGAGGTGCTGCCCACCGCCAAGTGGGGCCGCACCCTCGGCAAGAAGCTGATGGGCATCGAAGTGCGGGACATCGAGGGCCACGAGGCGCCGGAGTTCGGCGCGGCCCTGCGCCGCTGGCTCGTCTACAGCGTGCCCGGCCTCCTCGCCGTGGGCCTGGTCGGCGTCGCCTGGTGCCTCTTCGACAAGCCGTGGCGCCAGTGCTGGCACGACAAGGCCGCGCACACGTTCGTCGCGGGCTGAGCGGCGACACTCGTACGTCCGTCACCGGCCGGGGTGTGTCTCGGCGGCACGGAGGAGCAGGCCGGTGAGTCCATGCCTCGGACGGCCGTCCGCCGGATGCGGAGCCGGGGGGTTCGCGGTCGACTCGGGCCATGAGCAGTGAACCGCCCCCCGGCTCCGGTCAGCAGCCCCCGGACGACGACCCGTTCCGGAAGCGGCCCCCGGGCGAGCCGCCCGACGAGGGCACGGGCCGGCCCCACGGCGGCGAACCCCCGCCGTACCCGGGTGGCGGTCCCGGTGCGGGCCCTGACGGCGGCTCCGGAGACGGTCCCCCGGGTGACGGCCCCTCCGGCGACGGCCCCTCCGGCGACGGCCCGTACGGAGGAGGCCCCTATGGCGGTGGCCCGTTCGGCGGTGGCCCGTTCGGCGGTGGCCCGTTCGGCGGTGGCCCGTATGGCGGCGGCCCCTACCCCACCGCCCCCGTCTCCGACCTGCCCCCGCTCGCCGACGGCGCCAAGCGCACCCTCGCCCGCCTCATCGACCTGATCCTGGTCGGCGCCGTCATGGTGCTGCTCACCTGGGGCCTCGGCGTCAACCAGTACGAGGTGGACCCCGACCGTGTCGACGTCGCCAAGTCCTTCTGGCGGTCCGCGGTCGCCGCCGTGCTCTACGTCGCCTACGACACCGTCCTGACCGCCAGGACGGGCCAGACGCTGGGCAAGAAACTGCTGGGCCTGCGTGTGGTCGACCTCGACAGCACCGGCACGCCCTCCGCGCAGAACGCGCTGACGCGCGCGGCGGTGCTGTGGCTCCCGTCCACCCTCTGCTGCCCCTGCCTCTGGCTCGTGGTCTGCGGCGGCTGGAGCTTCTTCGACGAGCCCTACAAGCAGGGCCTGCACGACAAGGCGGCCAAAACGGTCGTGGTCAGCGCCAATTGAGGCACAGCGGAAACAACTGGCGTACAGAACAGCACGTAAAAGGGAAACGAGCGGTCAGGAAGCCGCCCGCTCGCGCACCGGCTCCGGGGCCGACGCGGTGACCGGGGCCCGTACGGGCTCCACGGGCGCGGGCTGTTCCACCGCCGCCGCGCGCTTGCCGGGCAGCGGCACGGTCATGGCGACCAGCAGCCCGAGGGCGAGCGCCGCGACGGTGATGATCGCGATGCCGACGCCCGAACTCGTCTGTGACAGCAGCAGCATGGCGAGGGTCGAGAAGATCACGGTGCACGAACCGTAGGCGAGCTGTGCGGCAGTCGGACGGGGCATGGCCATCATGTCCTCGAAAGTGGGGGTCCACGGGGGCGTCGGCCTGGCATTCCGCCAGCTTTCGGGCGTTCCGTCAAGCGACTCTAACCGGCAGCGTGCCCGAGCGGAACGAACAGTAAGCGTGACCTAATCAACAAGGGCGGTGCACGGGGGGCGCACGGAGTCATGGCGTCCACCTGGTGGACATATGCACGCGCCCACGGGACGGCGGGGTACGCGATGGTTGTCCGCAAAACGAACCTCGGATCCGCATAGTGCACTTGTCTTGTGCAAGTCAAGGTCTGTCTTTTCTTCTAAACCTCTAGTCAAATGTCGTCACTTGACTACACGCGTTGATCACGCGCGCGCGGACCCTCCACGACCGGGACCCCTTCCTTCCGCGCGCTCGGACGCGGGGGAGGAACTCAAGTGACCAGCAGACCCTGGACGTTCAGAGCGGCTGCCATCGGTGTGGCGCTCGCGGCGGCCACCGCCACCATCTCGACCTACGGCGTGGCCCAGGCGGACGACGACACCTCCGCTCCCCGGTCCACCACCGTGGACCGTCGCGACCCGGCGGATCACCAGCACGACGAGCACGACCTCGAAGGCCCGCTGAGCAAGACCCAGGAGGCCCAGCGCCAGGAGGCCCTGAACCAGGTCATCTCCGGCAAGGCCACGGTCAAGAACCGTGAGGGCTCGAAGGTCGTCCAGCTCAAGAGCAAGAAGGGCGACAGCAAGTACGTCGAGCTCGGCCGCGAGAAGACCGACAAGATCTTCACGATCCTGGTCGAGTTCGGCGACCAGATCGACAGCCGCTACGGCGGCACCCCCGGCCCGCTGCACAACCGGATACCCAAGCCGGACCGCAAGAAGGACAACTCGACGGCCTGGCGCGCGGACTACGACCGCGAGTACTTCGAGGACCTCTACTTCGGCACCGGCAAGAACACCGAGTCGGTGAAGAAGTACTACGAGAAGCAGTCCTCCGGCCGCTACTCGGTCGAGGGAGAGGTCTCCGACTGGGTCAAGGTCCCCTACAACGAGGCGCGTTACGGCAACAACGCCTGCGGCGACACCAACTGCCCGAGCGTGTGGAACGTCGTCAGCGACGGTCTGAACGCGTGGGTCTCCCAGCAGAAGGCAGCTGGGAAGACCGACGCCGAGATCAAGGCGGACGTCAAGCAGTACGACCAGTGGGACCGCTACGACTTCGACGGCGACGGCGACTTCAACGAGCCCGACGGCTACATCGACCACTTCCAGGTCGTGCACGCCGGTGAGGACGAGTCCGCGGGCGGCGGCGCCCAGGGCACGGACGCGATCTGGGCCCACCGCTGGTACGCCTTCGGCACCGACGCCGGCGCCACCGGCCCCGAGGAGAACAAGCTCGGCGGCGCGAAGATCGGCGACACCGGCATCTGGGTCGGCGACTACACCGTCCAGCCGGAGAACGGCGGACTCGGCGTCTACGCCCACGAGTACGGCCACGACCTCGGTCTGCCCGACCACTACGACACCGCGGGCGGCGAGAACTCCACCGGGTTCTGGACCCTGATGTCCTCCGGCTCCTGGCTCGGCACCGGCAAGAACGAGATCGGTGACCTGCCCGGCGACATGACCGCCTGGGACAAGCTCCAGCTGGGCTGGCTGAACTACGACACCGCCAAGGCGGGCGTCAACTCCTGGCACAAGCTGGGCCTCGCCGCGTACAACACCAAGCACAAGCAGGCCCTGGTGGTGGAGCTGCCGAAGAAGGCCGTCACCACCGAGCTCGTCACGCCGGCCCAGGGCGCCACCCAGTGGTGGAGCGGCAGCGGCAACGACCTGAAGAACACGCTGACCCGTTCCGTCGACCTGACCGGGAAGACGTCGGCCTCGCTGACCCTCGACGGCTGGTACGAGATCGAGGCCAACTACGACCACCTCTACGCCGAGGTCTCGACCGACGGCGGCGCCAACTGGACCGCCCTGGACGGCACCGTGGACGGCAAGCCGATCCCGCGGGACGGCAGCGACAAGCCGGCCCTGAGCGGCGCGGTCGACGGCTACAAGAAGCTGGCGTACTCCCTGGACGCCTACGCGGGCAAGAAGTTCGACCTGCGCTTCCGCTACCAGACCGACGGCGGCCTGGCGATGAAGGGCTTCGCGGCCGACCGGATCGCCGTGACCGCCGACGGCACCACCGTCTTCTCCGACGACGCCGAGTCCGCGGACGCGGCCTGGACGGCGAAGGGCTTCTCCCGCATGGGCGAGTCCTTCACCAAGGACTACGCGCAGTACTACATCGCGGAGAACCGCCAGTACGTGTCGTACGACAAGACCCTCAAGGTCGGCCCGTACAACTTCGGCTTCACCGACACCCGTCCGGACTGGGTGGAGCACTACGCGTACCAGAACGGCCTGCTGATCTGGAAGTGGGACACCTCCCAGGCGGACAACAACACCAGCGAGCACCCGGGCACCGGTCTGCTGCTGCCGATCGACTCGCACCCGACGCCCATGAAGTGGGCCGACGGCACGCTGATGCGCAACCGCATCCAGAGCTACGACGCGCCGTTCAGCACGTTCCGCACGGACGGCATGACGCTGCACAAGGCGGGCGTGGCGACCCGCATCCCGTCGTCGAAGGGCGTGCCGGTCTTCAACGACCGCACCCACGACTACTACGACGAGTCGAACGAGGCCGCCGGCGTCAAGATCACTGACACCAACACGAAAATCAAGATCCTCAAGGAGGCCGGCGACGGCTCGACGATCGAGCTCGAGGTCGGCCCCGCGGTGAAGTAGATCGCGTTTTAGCAGGTCAGAGCATGATCGGCGGTGACCCACTGGCGGGTCACCGCCGATCCGTGTTTAGGTGCGTCCTGTGGCTCGCTTATTGACACCGACCGACACGGGGGTATGACCACATGGCCGCAGGAGGTTTCTGCAAGCTGCCGAACGGCACGGTGGTGGTGGCACTGAACCTGCCCAGCCCCGCCGCCGACGGCCCCGGCGCCGTCCGCGTCCTCGTCCACTCCGCGAACCGCGCCCGAGCCCTGACCAGGCTCCGCAACCTCGGCCTGCGCTCGGTCTACCTGCGCGGCAACGCCGCCCCGCCGACCCCCGACGAGATCACCGCGGTCCTCCACCACCCCGACGGCCTCATATGGCGCACGGCCCCCGACAACGGTGTCCTCGCCGGCCCGGACCTGGTCCAGGAGCTGTGGCGCCCGATCAGGTCACTGCTGCGCCGCCCGGCGACTCCCGCGTAGAGCGCTCGCCGGACACCTACTGCACGACCGGCTTCCCCGAGAGCTCCACGCCCGCTTCCCGCAGCTCCTCCAGGGCCCGCTCGGTGGTCTCCTGGGCCACCCCGGCCGTGAGGTCCAGCAGGACGTGGGTGCGGAAGCCCTCCTGCGCGGCGTCCAGGGCCGTGGCGCGTACGCAGTGGTCCGTGGCGATGCCGACGACGTCGACCTCGGTGACCTCGCGCGAGCGGAGCCAGTCCGCCAGCTTCGTGCCGTTCTCGTCCGTGCCCTCGAAACCGCTGTACGCCGCCGCGTACGCCCCCTTGTCGAACACCGCGTCGATCGACCCGGAGGCGACCGCGGGGGCGAAGTTGGGGTGGAAACCGACGCCCTCCGTACCGGCGACGCAGTGCGCGGGCCAGGAGCGGACGTAGTCGGGGTTGGTGGAGAAGTGCCCGCCGGGCGCGATGTGGTGGTCGCGGGTGGCCACCACGTGCTGGTAGCCGGACCCGCCGGCCTGTCCGATCAGCTCGGTGACGGCGGCAGCCACATCGGCACCGCCGGCCACCGCGAGGCTGCCCCCCTCGCAGAAGTCGTTCTGCACGTCTACGACGATCAAGGCGCGGCGCATGGTCGGTGTCCTTCGGCTATGAGGTCGGCAAGCCCGGCCGGTGAACTTCCGAGCCTATTGACTTGGGGGAGGAGAGGGGAGGGGCACGGGTCGGCGCATCGCTGCACACCCGTTCGTGAGGGGCTGTCCGGCAGGCTCTAACTACCCGAAGGCCCCTGGACATACTCCGTCGGAATGACCGGCTCCCCGCGCGAGAGCTGCGTCGCCGACATCGGCAGACCCGCGCGCGCCGCCGCGTGCCGGTCACGCGCCGCGTCCAGCGGTTCGCGGGCCACCACCTCGCCGCCCTTGACCAGCTCCACCAGCAGCTGCCGGTCAGCGAGCCGCGCGGGCACCGGTCCGGTGCCGATCACCTCGGCCTCGGCGACCCCGTACGCGTCCAGCCGCCGCGCCGCCCACTTGCGTCCGCCCAGCGACGTCTTGCCGCCGCTGGACTTCTTCGCCACTGGCACCAGCGGCGCCTTCGGGTCGGCGGACTCGGCCCGGGCCACCAGCTTGTAGACCATGGAGGAGGTCGGGTGGCCGGAGCCGGTCACCAGCTGCGTGCCGACGCCGTAGGCGTCCACGGGCGCCGCCGCCAGCGAGGCGATCGCGTACTCGTCCAGGTCCGAGGTCACGATGATCTTCGTGTCCGTCGCGCCCAGCTCGTCCAGCTGCTGCCGCACCCGGTGCGCCACCAGCAGCAGGTCGCCGGAGTCGATCCGCACCGCGCCCAGCTCGGTCCCGGCGACCTCGACGGCCGTCCGGACCGCCTCGGCGACGTCGTAGGTGTCCACCAGCAGCGTGGTGCCCCGGCCCAGCGTGTTCACCTGGGCCTGGAAGGCGTCCCGCTCGCTGTCGTGCAGCAGGGTGAAGGCGTGCGCGGAGGTGCCGACGGTCGGGATGCCGTACCGGAACCCGGCGGCCAGGTCGGAGGTGGTGGAGAAGCCGCCGACGTACGCGGCCCGGGAGGCCGCCACCGCCGCCAGCTCGTGCGTGCGCCGGGCGCCCATCTCGATCAGCGGCCGCTCGCCCGCCGCCGCCGACATGCGCGAGGCGGCCGCGGCGATCGCCGAGTCGTGGTTGAGGATCGACAGGATCACCGTCTCCAGCAGCACGCACTCGGCGAAGGTGCCCTCCACGCGCATGATCGGGGAGCCCGGGAAGTACACCTCGCCCTCGGGATAGCCCCAGACGTCCCCGCTGAAGCGGTAGCCGGCGAGCCAGTCCAGGGTCTGCTCGTCGACGATCTCCCGCTCGCGCAGGAAGCCGAGGACGCCCGCGTCGAAGCGGAAGTTCTCCACCGCGTCGAGCACGCGCCCGGTGCCCGCCACGACGCCGTAGCGGCGCCCGTTCGGCAGCCGCCGGGTGAAGACCTCGAACACGCTGCGCCGCTCGGCCGTGCCCGCCTTCAGGGCGCCTTGCAGCATGGTCAGCTCGTACTGGTCCGTGAAGAGCGCCGTCGAGGGAACATCCACCGGCAGCCCAAGGTCCGCTGTGTTCATGGTGAGGAGCGTACCCCCATTTCGTCAATCTGACGATTGCGGCTCCGGGAGACGCGATCGCCTTACTGCCAGGCCCGTTTGTGCGACTACCCCCCTCGGGTGGCAGCATGGGCTGTGTGACGTCACCCGCGCCCCTGGAGATCGAACGCACCGAGTCGGCGGAGGAGGTCTTCGCCGTACCCGAGCCGGACGTCCCCTGGGTCACCATCGTCCACAACGACCCGGTCAACCTCATGAGCTATGTGACGTACGTCTTCCAGACGTACTTCGGCTACTCCAAGGACAAGGCCACCAAGCTCATGCTCGACGTCCACCACAAGGGCCGGGCGGTCGTCTCCAGCGGCAGCCGCGAGGAGATGGAACGCGATGTGCAGGCCATGCACGGCTACGGCCTGTGGGCCACCCTCCAGCAGGACCGCAAGTAGCCAGCAGCCCGCCCAGCAGTGAAAAGGCGTTCATGCCCGGAACCTTCGAACCGCTTCCCGGCGGCGGCGCGGCCGTCGCCCTCGACGACGTCGAGATCTCCATCATCCGGTCGCTGGCCGTCCAGCTCCTGGAGCTGATCGGCCCCGGCCCCGCCGCGGACGCCCCCGACGACCCGCTCGCCGAGCTGTTCGCGCAGGGCCCGAGCGAGCCGCCCACCGACCCGGTGCTCAAGCGGCTCTTCCCGGACGCCTACAGCGACCCCGAGCAGCCCGCCTCGCCCCGGGACGCCGAGGAGCAGCGGGCCTACTCCGCCGAGTTCCGCCGCTACACCGAGAACGACCTGCGGGCCGGCAAGCGGGACAACGCCCTCGCGGTGATCCGCTCCCTGGACGCGCTCGCCTCGGCCGCGGCCGGCGAGGGCGGAGCGGTGCTGAAGCTGTCGCCGGCGGAGTCCCAGCAGTGGCTCGGCGCGCTGAACGACCTGCGCCTCGCGATCGGCTCCCGCCTGGAGATCACCGACGAGGAGGACACCGACCTCCTGTACCGGCTCCCGGACGAGGACCCGCGCAAGCCGATGGTGATGGCCTACCTGTGGCTGGGTGGACTCCAGGAGACGCTGGTCGGAACGCTTATGCCCTGATCCGTGTGGATGTTGTGACCGACGGGTGACCCTTCGGTGTTCGCTCAGAGGACACTCAAATCCGGATAACGATCGCGTCACCGCACCCGCCTTCTATGGCCTCTTCGGGTGCGCTTTGTCCAAATTTCCCTGTGCGGTGCGCCACATCGCGCCTCTGTGATCAGTATTGCGGCCGTGATAAATCTTCACGACCGCCCGGCGAGCACCACCCGAATGTTCGGCCGGGTGCGCCACCGAGCCGGCAACCGCCGGCCAGGCACGAGCGGGCTCCCGAGATCCGCTCAGCTCCATCATTCCGGGGGGATCGAGACCCGATCCGAGGCCGACGAGAGGCCCGGGTCGGCATGGAGAAAGGCGCACCACACATGACCTCTGCGCAGGTCGGCACGGACAATGTGCCCGAAGAGGGGTACGAGCGCGGACTCGGCAGCCGCCAAGTCCAGATGATCGCGATCGGCGGCGCCATCGGCGTCGGCCTGTTCATGGGTGCCGGAGCGAACATCGCCAAGGCAGGCCCCAGCATCATCCTCATGTACGCCCTCGCGGGCGTCGTCATCTTCTTCATCATGCGGGCGCTGGGCGAACTGCTCCTCTACCGGCCCGTCTCCGGCTCCTTCGCCGAGTACGCCCGCGAGTTCCTCGGCCCGTTCTTCGGGTTCGTCACGGGCTGGACGTACTGGCTCATGTGGGTGGTCACCGGCATGGCCGAACTCACGGCCGCCGCGATCTACATCCACTTCTGGTTCCCGGAGATCCCGCAATGGGTCAGCGCCCTGGTGTTCCTGGTGGTGCTCTTCGGCGTCAACCTGATCTCGGTCAAGATCTTCGGCGAGGTCGAGTTCTGGTTCTCGATGATCAAGGTCACGGCCATCATCGGCATGATCGTCATCGGTCTGGGCGTGCTCACCCTCGGCTTCTCCGACGCCGGTGACACCGCCACCGTCTCCAACCTCTGGTCGCACGACGGCTTCTTCCCGAACGGCATCGGCTCCAGCCTGATGACGCTCCAGGGCGTCATGTTCGCCTACCTCGCCGTCGAGCTCGTCGGCGTCACCGCGGGCGAGTCCGAGAACCCCGAGAAGACCCTGCCCAAGGCCATCAACACCCTGCCCTGGCGGATCATCGTCTTCTACGTCGGCGCGCTGCTGGTGATCCTCTCCGTCGTGAAGTGGACCGAGTTCTCCGCCGGCGAGAGCCCCTTCGTCCACGCCTTCGGCAAGATCGGCATCCCGCTCGCCGCGGGCATCGTCAACTTCGTGGTGCTCACCGCGGCCCTGTCGTCCTGCAACTCCGGCATGTACTCGACCGGCCGGATGCTGCGCGACCTGGCCGCCAACAGCGAGGCGCCGCAGGCGTTCGGCAAGCTCAACGCCCGCAAGACGCCCGCCGTCGGCATCACGGTCTCCGTGGCCCTCATGGGCATCGGCGTCGTGCTGAACTACGTCGTCCCGGAGAAGGCGTTTCTCTACGTCACCTCCGTCGCCACCGCGGCCGGCATCTGGACCTGGATGATGATCCTGGTCAGCCACATCCGCTACCGCGCCGCGGTCGACGCGGGCCGGCTGCGCGCCTCGTCCTTCCCCGCCCCCGGCGGAGCGCTGTTCAGCTGGGTCGCGCTCCTCTTCCTCGTCGGCGTGACCTGCATGATCGCGTACGACAAGGACGCGCGGATCTGCCTGTACGTCGCGGCCGGCTGGGCCGTCGCCCTCGGCATCGGCTGGAGGGTCCTCAAGAGCCGCAACCCGCAGGTCACCGAGCGCCGCGGCGACGCGGAGTTCGAGAAGGTCGGCTGACCACCCCGCGGGACGCCCGCCGCAGGGAGTTCTCGTGGCACTCCCTGCGGCTGCCGCTCAGGGCGTCCGGCATGTGGGCCGTTCCGTACCAACCCTCGGTACGGAACGGCCCTTCTGCTTATCCTGGCGAACATGCTGACCATCACCCAGGCCCTCGTCGACCAGATCGTCGCCCACGCGCGCAAGGACCATCCCGACGAGGCGTGCGGCGTCGTCGCCGGCCCGGCGGGCTCGGACCGCCCCGAGCGCTTCATCCCCATGCTGAACGCGGCCATGTCGCCCACGTTCTACGAGTTCGACTCCGGCGACCTGCTCAAGCTCTACCGCGAGATGGACGACCGCGACGAGGAGCCGGTGGTGATCTACCACTCCCACACGGCCACCGAGGCCTACCCCTCGCGCACCGACATCTCCTACGCCAACGAGCCCGGCGCGCACTACGTCCTGGTCTCCACCGCCGACACCGACGGCGCCGGCGAGTTCCAGTTCCGCTCCTTCCGGATCGTCGAGGGCGAGGTCACGGAGGAGGAGGTCACGATCGTCGGGACGTACTGAGCAGGGCCTGAACCCCGGAATCTCGACATGCGGATGAATATCGTCCGAAGTGTGGGATCACACTCCGGAGGCCCGGCCGGGAATCGATACGATGAGCCCATGGTTTTCCACGACGTGAGCGAAAAGACGCCGGGCGATCTGCTCGTGGCGCGGCTGCACGTCGACCTGTGCAGGCTCGCCAGCGCCATCTGTTGACGCAGCACCCTGCCGCCGTACGGCCGTGAGCCGCGGCGAAACGCTCCCTCTGCGTACGACCACGCAAGCCCGCGCCGCCGCGCGCCACCAACCGACGACACCTTCCGACAGGAGCCCTGAGCCATGGCCATCGAGGTCCGCATCCCGACCATCCTCCGCCAGTACACCGACGGCCAGAAGGCGGTGGAGGGCACCGGGGACACCCTCTCCGAGCTGTTCACCGACCTCGAGACCCGGCATGCGGGCATCCAGGCCCGCATCGTGGACGGCGGCCAGCTGCGCCGCTTCGTCAACGTGTACCTGAACGACGAGGACGTCCGCTTCCTCGACGGCATCAACACCAAGCTGTCGGACGGCGACAACGTCACGATCCTGCCGGCCGTGGCCGGCGGCATGGTCTGATCAGAGATGCGCTACGACTCACCCCTGGCCGCGGTCGGCAACACCCCTCTGGTGCGCCTGCCGCGGCTGTCGCCGTCCCCCGACGTCCGCATCTGGGCGAAGCTGGAGGACCGCAACCCGACCGGCTCGGTCAAGGACCGCCCGGCCCTGCACATGATCGAGCAGGCGGAGAAGGACGGCCGCCTCACCCCGGGCTGCACGATCCTGGAGCCCACCTCGGGCAACACCGGCATCTCCCTGGCCATGGCGGCGAAGCTCAAGGGCTACCGCATCGTGTGCGTGATGCCCGAGAACACCTCGCAGGAACGCCGTGACCTGCTCGCCATGTGGGGCGCCGAGATCATCTCCTCCCCGGCCGCGGGCGGCTCCAACACCGCCGTGCGCGTCGCCAAGGAGCTCTCGGCGGAGCACCCGGACTGGGTGATGCTGTACCAGTACGGCAACCCGGACAACGCGGGCGCCCACTACGCGACCACGGGCCCCGAGATTCTCGCGGACCTGCCCTCCGTCACGCACTTCGTGGCGGGCCTCGGCACCACCGGCACGCTCATGGGCGTGGGCCGCTTCCTGCGCGAGCACAAGCCGGACATCCAGATCGTCGCGGCCGAACCGCGCTACGACGACCTCGTCTACGGCCTGCGCAACCTGGACGAGGGCTTCGTGCCCGAGCTGTACGACGCGTCAGTCCTCACCAGCCGTTTCTCGGTCGGCTCGGCCGACGCGGTCACCCGTACCCGCGAGCTGCTCCAGCAGGAGGGCATCTTCGCCGGCGTCTCGACGGGCGCCGCGCTGCACGCCGCGATCGGCGTCGGAAGGAAGGCCGTGAAGGCCGGGGAGAGCGCCGACATCGTGTTCGTCGTCGCCGACGGCGGCTGGAAGTACCTGTCGACGGGCGTCTACACGGCGGCCACGACCGAGGAGGCCATCGAGACGCTCCAGGGCCAGCTCTGGGCGTAGCCGGCGGCGGGATGGGACGAACAGAACAGACAAGAAGGGCTGGGGCCGCGACCCCGGCCTTTTTTGGTGCTCACCCCGCCAGGTAGCGCACCTGGTCCCACAGCGCCGGATCGACCACCCCGACCCGCCGCCGGAAGCCCCACACCGGCACCTCGCGCAGCTCGTCCGTCTCCAGGAAGCTCGCGCGGCCCTGCGTGTCGCCGACCGAGCCCGGGGGGAGCGGGATGACGCCGGTGCGCGCGTCGCGGAAGCGGGTGGTGATCTTCGCGACGGTGGCCCGCTCCCCGCGCACCGCCAGGACCAGGCAGGGCCGGTCCTTGGTGCGGGCCTCGTCCTCGTAGGGGACGTCCGCCCACCAGATCTCCGCCGGCTGCGGCCGCCCCGCCGCCGTGCCGGCCGGTGCCGTCACCCCGGCCCGCCGCTCCCGCCACCGCCGCCCGCGCCCCCAGCCGTCGACGAGCGTGGCGACGAGCGCGAGCAGCACCACCGCGGCGAGCGCCAGCCACCAGGACGTGTCCATACTGAGACGTTACCGGCGCCATCCCTCCGGCGCGCCCCCCTCGCGAGGATCACCCCCGGCCCTGCCAGCCGAACCGGTGACAGCACAGGTGAGTTCGCCCACAACAGCCCCTGGCGGAGGAGCTACCGGAGGTTTTGCGCCTTACGCTCGACGAACCGCACGACCCCCGACGCCCCTAACAGACTTATCCCGCCAGCGGAGGTTTCTGCTTCATGAAGCTCACCGTCGTCGGCTGCTCGGGGTCGTTCCCGTCCGCGGAATCGGCCTGCTCGAGCTACCTCGTCGAGGCCGACGGCTTCCGGCTGCTTCTCGACATGGGCAACGGTGCCCTGGGCGAGCTGCAGCGCCACTGCGGTCTCTACGACCTCGACGCGATCTTCCTCAGCCACCTGCACGCCGACCACTGCATCGACATGTGCGCGTACTTCGTCGCGCGCTACTACCGCCACGACGGCGGCCGCTGCGACCCGCTCCCCGTCTACGGACCCGAGGGCACGGAACACCGGCTGACCACCGCCTACGCGGACACCCCCTCCGCCTCGTCCATGAGCGAGGTCTTCGACTTCCACACGGTCAAGCCGTCCACCTTCGAGATCGGCCCCTTCACGGTGCACACCGAGCGGGTGGCCCACCCCGTGGAGGCGTACGGCATCCGCGTCGAACACGACGGCAAGGTCCTCACGTACTCCGGCGACACCGGTGTGACCCCGGCCCTGGACGAACTCGCCCGGGACGCCGACCTGTTCCTGTGCGAGGCGGCGTTCACGCACGGCAAGGAGAACATCCCCGACCTGCACCTCAACGGCCGCGAGGCCGGGGAGACGGCGGCCCGGGCCGGCGCCCGCCGCCTGGTCCTCACCCACATCCCGCCGTGGACGGACCCCCGGGTCAACCTGGACGACGCCCGCGAGGTGTACGACGGTCCGGTGGACCTCGCGGCACCGCGCCAGACGTACGAGGTGTAGCAGCAGACGTGGAAGGCCCCCGGAACCCGAGCGGGTTCCGGGGGCCTTCGCCGTGACGCGGCCTACTTGGCCTCCGCCTTCTGCAGCTCGGCGAGTTCCTCGTCGGACTCGCGGCCGGGCGTCGGCAGGTTGAACTTGGTGATCGCGAAGCGGAAGACCGCGTAGTAGACCGCCGCGAAGCACAGGCCGACCAGGGCCAGGCCCCACGGGTTGGTCGCGATGCCCAGGTTCAGGAAGAAGTCCACCGCGCCGGCCGAGAAGCCGAAGCCGTCCTTCATCCCCAGGGCCCAGGTCAGCGCCATCGAGACACCGGTGAGCACCGCGTGGATCGCGTACAGCACCGGGGCGATGAACATGAAGGTGAACTCGATCGGCTCGGTGACGCCCGTGACGAACGAGGTCAGCGCGAGGGAGAACATCATGCCGCCGACGACCTTGCGGCGCTCGGGGCGGGCGCAGTGCACGATCGCCAGGCACGCGGCCGGCAGGGCGAACATCATGATCGGGAAGAAGCCGGTCATGAACTGTCCGGCGCTCGGGTCACCGGCCAGGAAGCGGGCGATGTCGCCGCTCTTGCCCTCGTAGGTGCCGGCCTGGAACCAGGGGAAGGAGTTCAGCAGATGGTGCATGCCGATCGGGATCAGCGCACGGTTGGCCACACCGAAGATGCCCGCGCCGACCGCGCCGGAGCCGACCAGCCACTCACCGAAGTTGTGCAGGGCCGTGCCGAGGACCGGCCATATGTAACCGAAGACGATGCCGATGACCAGGCCCGCGAAGGCGGACAGGATCGGCACCAGGCGGCGGCCGCCGAAGAAGCCCGCCCAGTCGGGCAGCTTCGTGCGGTAGAACCGCTGGTAGAGCAGGGCGACGACGAGGCCCATCACCACACCGCCGAGCACCTTGGCGTCCACCGGCGCGTCCGTCATCACGATCTTGCCGTCGACGACCTTCGCCACCTGCGGCAGGTTCTTGTCGGTGAAGGTGGCCAGCACGTTCTTGAAGACGAGGTAGCCGACCACGGCCGCGAGGGCGGTGGAGCCGTCCGACTTCTTGGCGAAGCCGATCGCGATGCCCACGGCGAACAGCAGCGCCATGTTGTCGAGGATCGCGTTGCCGCCGGCCGCCATGAAGCCGGCGATCTTGGTGATGAACGCGGGGAACGACTCGCGCCCGAGCATGTCGGTGTTGCCGAGCCGGACCAGCAGGGCGGCGGCGGGCAGCACGGCGACGGGCAGCATGAGGCTGCGGCCGATCCGCTGCAGGACGGCCATCACGGCCGTCCCCTTCTTCGGGCTCGCGGGCGCGGCTGTATCAGTGGACATGTACTTCCTCCAGGGGGCACGGCGCCGCCCAGGAAGAATGCGACGGGGGACGGCGGCGTCTCAAAGAAAGGGGAACGCGGTCTCCACCGCGCGGCCTCCACCAGGGAGTGGTGTAGACCAGTTGTAGCACGGTAGGCCGAACGAGTGGAACCCGCCAATTCCGCCCACCGCGACGATCACGCCTTGGCGCTGTCCTCGACGTCCTCCGCGGGCTCCCGCCCCGGAGTCTTCAGGTCGAACCGCGTGATCGCGAACCGGAAGATCACGTAGTAGACGAGCGCGAAGCACAGCCCGATCGGGACGATCAGCCACGGCCGCGTCGCCAGATTCCAGTTGATGACGTAGTCGATCAGCCCCGCCGAGAAGCTGAACCCGTCGTGCACCCCCAGCCCCCACGTCACCGCCATCGACACCCCCGTCAGCAGCGCGTGCACCGCGTACAGCGCCGGCGCGATGAACAGGAACGAGTACTCGATCGGCTCCGTGATGCCCGTGACGAACGACGTCAGCGCCACCGACAGCATCAGGCCCCCGACCTCCTTGCGGCGCTCCGGCCGCGCGCAGTGCGTGATCGCCAGGGCCGCCGCCGGCAGCGCGAACATCATGATCGGGAAGAAGCCCGAGAGGAACTGGCCCGCGTCCGGGTCACCCGCCAGGAACATGTTGATGTCACCGTGCACCACCGTCCCGTCCGGCTTCGTGAACGAGCCGAACTGGAACCAGATGGGCACGTTCAGGAACTGGTGCAGCCCCACCACCAGCAGCGCCCGGTTCGCCACCCCGAACACACCCGCGCCCCACGAGTCCAGCCCGTCCATCCAGTCGCTGAAACTCTCCAGCGCGTCACCGACCGGCGGCCACACCCACAGACACAGCGCCGCGAACACGATCGCCACGAACGCCATGATGATCGGCACCAGCCGCCGCCCGTTGAAGAACCCCAGCCAGTCCACCAGCCGCGTCCGGTGGAACCGCACCCAGAAGAACGCCGCCAGCAGCCCCATCACGATCCCGCCGAACACCCCCGGGTTCTGGAACGTGAACGCCGTCACCGTCCGGTCCCCGTCCGTCAACTGGCACCCGACGTTCGGCACCGCCACCGACCCCTCGGGACAGTCCTCCGGAAATTGCCGTAGCACCGTGAAATAGACGAGGAACCCGGCCACCGCCGCCAGTGCCGTCGACCCGTCCGCCTTCCTCGCCATCCCGATCGCAACGCCCACACAGAACAGCAGCGGCAGCCCCAGCGAACTGTCCAGCAGCGCCCCGCCCGCCCCCACCATCACCTTCGAGACGTTCGTCCAGCCCAGACCGTCGTCCCCGAACACATCCGGCTGCCCCAGCCGGTTCAGGATCCCCGCCGCCGGCAGCACCGCGATCGGCAACTGCAAACTGCGGCCCATCTTCTGCAACCCTTGGAACAGCCGGTTCCAGCGAGCGCGGGCGGGGCCGGCCGCGGCCTCGGCGCCGGCGGGGCTGTCGGCACTCATTCCGGTCCCCTTTGTCGAGAGACGGGCTCGTGGTGTAGACCAGTCGTTCGACGGTCGCGTGAACGTGACGCCATCCTTCGGCACACACGACGAGACCGCTCGCGAAGATGGGCCAACTGTGGGTTACTGCGACAAAGCGGTTCGGATCAGGGAGAACGAACATGGCCACCAAGGCTGAGAAGATCGTTGCCGGGCTCGGCGGCATCGACAACATCGAAGAGGTCGAAGGCTGCATCACCCGCCTCCGCACCGAGGTCGTGGACCCCGCCAAGGTCGACGAGACCGCCCTGAAGGCCGCCGGCGCCCACGGCGTCGTCAAGATGGGCACCGCCATCCAGGTCGTCATCGGAACCGACGCCGACCCCATCGCGGCGGAGATCGAAGACATGATGTGAAGCGCGGGGATCGTCCCGGGCTTCACCCCCTGACGGACCCTGACACCACCTGAACGGGCCCCTCCGCACCGCGGGAGGGGCCCGTTCCGCAAGGACGGATAGGCTCAGCGGCATGTCTCGAATCGACGGCCGCACCCCCCAGCAGCTCCGCCCCATCACCATCGAGCGCGGCTGGAGCAAGCACGCCGAAGGCTCCGTCCTCGTCTCCTTCGGCGACACCAAGGTCTTCTGCACCGCCTCCGTCACCGAAGGCGTCCCGCGCTGGCGCAAGGGCAGCGGCGAAGGCTGGGTCACCGCCGAGTACTCCATGCTGCCCCGCTCCACCAACACCCGCGGCGACCGCGAGTCCGTCAGGGGCCGCATCGGCGGCCGCACCCACGAGATCAGCCGCCTCATCGGCCGCTCGCTGCGCGCCGTCATCGACTACAAGGCCCTCGGCGAGAACACCATCGTCCTCGACTGCGACGTCCTCCAGGCCGACGGCGGCACGCGCACGGCGGCCATCACGGGCGCCTACGTGGCGCTGGCGGACGCCGTCGCCTGGGCCCAGCGCAAGAAGCTCATCAAGGCCGGCCGCCAGCCCCTCACCGGCACCGTCTCCGCCGTCTCCGTCGGCATCGTCGGCGGCGTCCCCCTCCTCGACCTCTGCTACGAGGAAGACGTCAAGGCCGACACCGACATGAACGTCGTCTGCACCGGCGACGGCCGCTTCGTCGAAGTCCAGGGCACCGCCGAGGCCGAGCCCTTCGCCCGTGAGGAGCTCAACGCCCTCCTCGACCTCGCCGTCGCCGGCTGCGCCGAACTCACCGCCCACCAGCGCACCGCGCTTGATACCGTCCTCGAAAAGTAAAGGGCACACCAAGACGGGTGCTCGGCGCGGGCAACCACGCCGAGCACACTCGCGTCTGAAGGAGTACGGGCGCACGGCTCATCCCTGTGCGTCCGGCCAGCCACACGGGCCCGGACCGGCCCGACCGAACGAGAGGGACCGTTCCATGGCCGCGAGCCGCCGACGCCGCACCGCAGCCGTCGCCGCCACCCTGGCGGCCGTCGCGCTGACCGCCGGACTCACGACCGGCTGCGCCGCCGTCGACAAGGCGCTGGACTGCGTCCAGACCGCCGACGCCATCGCCGACAGCGTCACGGAACTCCAGCAGGCCGTGGACAACGCCGCGAACGACCCGACGCAGCTCGACGAGTCCCTCGACTCCATCGACAAGAACCTCGGCGAGATCGGCGACAAGACGGACAACGCGGACGTCAACAAGGCCGTCGACGACCTCAACGCGGCGGTGGACAACGTCCGTACGGCCATCAAGAACGGCGACGAGACGCCGGACATCAGCCCGGTCACGGACGCGGCGGGCGAACTGACGAAGGTCTGCACGCCGTAGCGCTGCGCTAGCTCGGCCGGGCTTTCTCGTCTGCCGGGTTTCCGCCGGTGGGCGCGTGCCGGTGCGGGGGGCTGGTCGCGCAGTTCCCCGCGCCCCTGACGGGGCCCCATACCCTTGGGGCCATGAGTCGCCTGATCCTCGCCACCCGTAACGCCGGAAAGATCACCGAGCTTCGCGCGATCCTCGCCGAAGCCGGGCTGCCGCACGAACTCGTCGGGGCCGACGCCTACCCGGACATCCCCGACGTCAAGGAAACCGGCGTCACCTTCGCGGAGAACGCGCTGCTGAAGGCCCACGCCCTGGCCCGGGCGACGGGGCTCCCGGCCGTCGCCGACGACTCCGGCCTCTGCGTCGACGTCCTGAACGGCGCGCCCGGCATCTTCTCCGCGCGCTGGTCCGGCCGCCACGGCGACGACAAGGCCAACCTGGACCTGCTCCTCGCCCAGCTCTCGGACATCGCCGACGAGCACCGCGGCGCCCACTTCGCCTGCGCGGCCGCCCTGGCCCTGCCGGACGGCACGGAACGGGTGGTGGAGGGCCGGCTCCAGGGCCTCCTGCGCCACGAGCCGACCGGCACGAACGGCTTCGGCTACGACCCGATCCTCCAGCCGGAGGGCGACAGCCGCACCTGCGCGGAACTGACCCCCCAGGAGAAGAACGCGATCAGCCACCGGGGCAAGGCGTTCCGGGCGTTGGTGCCGGTGGTCCGGGAGCTGCTGGGCTGAGGTGCGCCGAAGGGCGCCCACTGATGTGTGCGCCCTTCTCCAATGAGCCCGGTGGGACTCGAACCCACGACACACCGGACCTAAACCGGCGCCCTCTTGCCAGCTGGGGTACGGGCCCACAGCGGTGCCTACTCTACTGGGCCGCGTGGATCGCCCGGCGGCCTCCTCGACACCACGTCCTGGTGATCGCGTGGCAATTCGGGCACAGCAACCGCAGGTTCTCGCGCCGGTCGTCGCTCCAGTCTCCGTTGATGTGATCCACCTCCAGCGTCATTGGCTTGCCGAGCCACTCGGGACCGGTGCCGCACCGCGCGCACTCTTCCGGTACGCCGACAGCGCTGAGCGCGCGGCGCAACAGCGAGGTGCGGGTCCGGTGCCGGCCGCCGTGCCGGATCAGGATCTCCTCGGGCTGCTTGACCGGGACCGTTCCCGGCTTGCCGCGATTGTGTGCCTGTCCCAGAAAATGCGCCGTGTCGAGGCGCTCTTGGGCGATCCAGCGGCGCAGCATCGCCCGCTGACCACCGTTGTCCGGCCGGCCCACGCGGCGCAGCACCTCCGCCAGGGAGGTGGACGCGGCGACCGCAGCCCGCAGTTGTCCAGGGGTGGGCTGGGCCCGTCGTGTGCTCACGAGGGCCGCCCGCGCCGAGCGCCGCGTCCGCGGTATCTGTCCGTCGTCGCATGGCAGTTGGGGCACAGCACCCGAAGATTCTCGATTCTGTTGTTCCGCCAGTCACCGTCGATGTGGTCGACCTCCAAGGGCAGTGGTTCCCCCAGCCACAGCGCTTCGATGCCGCACAGGGCACAGCGCTCCTCGATACCCAGCTCCTGCATGGCCCTCTTGAGGCGGGCACTCGGAACCCGCCGGGCGTGCGAGGAGGTGTCCTCGATGAGGATCTCCGCAGCGGTTCGGCGGCGCTGGTTGTGTCTCGTCCTCTCCGTGCGGACCACGGGCACGAAGTGCGAGGTGTCGATTCCGTAGGCCTTGATCCTGCGGCTGATGTGCGTGTGATGTCCCCCGACCAGATCGAGTCCGAGTTGACGCAGCACGTCGTTCGTGCTGGTCGAGGCCGCTACGACTGCTTGCAGGGCCTCTTTCGTCCACTTGTGGCCCTCCCGTGTGAAGTGGGAAGTGTCCACGCCCAGCTTCTTCATCCGCCGACTGATGTAGTCCCGCGTAGAACTCCGCGGATCCACCCCCAGCCTCCCCAACGCCTCCGACAACGTCCGAGCCCCCCCGGGCAGCCTCCTCCAGCCGCTCCCTGGTGTACGCACTCGCCCCCATCGAGCCTCCGTCACTCCGTCCTCGATCACCTATTCGTGATCCGCACGGAATAACGAACCGGTAGTCCGACGGTCACGCACGGAATGCGGAACGGCCCGTACCGGACGTTTCCGGTGCGGGCCGTGTCAGGAAGTGGCGCGGGGAGTCAGATCCCCAGATCCTTGATGATCTTGGCCACGTGGCCCGTCGCCTTGACGTTGTACAGGGCGCGTTCGACCTTGCCGTCCTCGTCCACGATCACCGTGGAGCGGATGACGCCGACGACCGTCTTGCCGTACAGCTTCTTCTCGCCGAAGGCGCCGTAGGACTCCAGGACCTGCTTGTCCGGGTCGGCCAGCAGCGTGACCTTCAGGGATTCCTTGTCCCGGAACTTGGCCAGCTTCTCCGGCTTGTCGGGGGAGATGCCGATGACCTCGTAGCCCGCACCGGCCAGCAGCTCCAGGTTGTCCGTGAAGTCACAGGCCTGCTTCGTGCAGCCGGGCGTCAGGGCGGCCGGGTAGAAGTAGACGATGACCTTGCGGCCCTTGTGGTCCGACAGGGACACCTCGTTCCCGTCGGCGTCGGTCAGGGTGAAGGCGGGGGCCACGTCCCCCGGCTGGAGTCGCTCGCTCATCAGGCCAGGGTAACCGGGGGTCGGGACAGTGCGATGAGCCGTGGAGCTGACAGACTGTCCGGCACAGGCTTCATACCGACTTCGGAGGCGACACGGTGGCGGACACGGCGGACACCAGGACCCCGGCGCAGATCGAGGCGGACATCAGGCGCCGCCGCGAGACCCTGGCCGAGACGCTCGACGAGATCGGGGTGCGGGTGCACCCGAAGACGATCGTCGGGGACGCCAAGGCCAGGGTCGCGTCCAACATCGATCACACCCTCGGGCGGGCCTACGTGGAGATCAACAGGGCCGTCACCGATGTGCGGGCCCGGTTCGTGGACGAGGACGGGGCGCCGCGGCTGGAGCGGGTCGTGCCCGTCGCGCTCGTGGCCGTCGCGGTGGTGGGCCTGCTCGCGGTCGGCACGCGGCGGCGCAAGGGCTGACCCGACTGCGTACGTTCGCCGGGAAGACAGGTAGGTTTCAGGGCGTGAGCGCCAAGAGAAACGAGCACAGCACCCATCCCGACAAGCTG
Source organism: Streptomyces olindensis (assembly GCF_040645895.1). Classification (NCBI taxonomy): domain Bacteria; kingdom Bacillati; phylum Actinomycetota; class Actinomycetes; order Kitasatosporales; family Streptomycetaceae; genus Streptomyces; species Streptomyces olindensis. The sequence goes on from NZ_JBEYZD010000009.1 coordinate 83,255, forward strand.
CCCATCCGGATGCTGCACGACCGCGTACTCGTGCGGCAGGACACCAGCGAGGGCGAGCGGCGTTCCGGTGGCGGCATCCTGATCCCCGCCACGGCGGCGGTCGGCCGGCGCCTGGCCTGGGCCGAGGTCGTCGCGGTGGGGCAGAACGTGCGGACCGTGGAGCCGGGCGACCGGGTCCTGTTCGACCCGGAGGACCGTGCCGAGGTCGAGGTGCGCGGCATCGCGTACGTGCTCATGCGCGAGCGCGACCTGCACGCCGTGGCCGCGGACCGGTTCGAGGGGTCGGAGGACTCGACGGGCCTGTACCTGTAGGACGGGCTGCGCGTGTGAAGGGGCCGGTGACCTGGGTCACCGGCCCCTTCGTGTGATTTTGCTACGGTGGAACGACCCGACGAGACGCGCCGTACCGGGACGAAGGCAAAGACGACGCACCGACACCGTCAGCCCGTTTCCCGGAGGTGTGCCCGTCATGGCCTGGGTTCTGCTCGTCGTCGCCGGTCTGCTCGAAGTGGGGTGGTCCGTCGGCATGAAGTACACCGACGGCTTCACGCGCCCGCTGCCCAGCGTGCTCACCGGCGCCGGGATCGTCGCCAGCATGCTGCTGCTGTCGCAGGCCGCCAAGACCCTGCCCATCGGTACCGCCTACGGCGTGTGGGTGGGGATCGGGGCGGCCGGGGCGGCGGTGTTCGGCATGGTGGTGCTGGGGGAGCCGGCCACCGCCGCCCGGATCTTCTTCGTGTGCCTGCTGCTGGTCGCCGTGGTGGGGCTGAAGGCGACCTCGGGGCACTGATCTCTTCGCGCCTATTCGCGGCGCATGGTCTGCGGGACCACGCCCCAGTCGGGGCCCGTGGGGCCTTCGGAGTCGCCGCCGCCTTCCGTGGTGCCGCCGTCGCTCGTGCCGCCGTCGGTCGTGCCCCCGTCGGTGGCGGTGCCGCCATCGCCGGTGCCGCCGTCGCCGGTGCCGCCGTCCGCGGTGCCGCCGCCGGTCGGGGACTCGCCGCCGGTGCCGCCGTCGGTCTGCCCCGCGGTCTGTCCGGCGGGCGCGCTCGGGGTCTCGCCGGGCGTCGCGGTGCCGGTGTCCTGGTCGTCGCCCCCGGTGGTGCCGCCGTCGGTGGTGCCGGTGGTGGGGTCGGCCGGGGCCTCGGTGCCGGGGGCCTGCGAGACGTCGGAGCCCGGCTGGAGCCTCAGGTCGAAGTCCTTGACCGGCTTGCCCTTGAGGGCGTCGCGGGTGAACTGCGCCCAGATCTCCGCGGGCGGTCCGCCGCCGTTGATGCGCGGCAGGCCCAGGGCGTTGTACAGCGGCTTCTGGGCGGCGGTGACGGGGTCCTGGCCCATGACGGCGACGACCGTGGCGAGCTCGGGCGTGTAGCCGGCGAACCAGGCCGCCTTGTCCTCCTCGGCGGTGCCGGTCTTGCCGGCGGCGGGGCGGCCCGCGGCCTGGGCGGCGGCGGCCGTGCCGTTCTGGACGACGCTCTGCAGGACCGAGGTGGTGGTGTCGGCGGCCTCGCGGCTCACCGCCTGCCGGGTGCGCCGCTCGGGCAGCTCGATCGGGGTGCCCTCCTTGGCGACCTTCTCGACCATCGTGTACGTGCCGTGCCGGCCGTGGTTGGCGAGCGTGGCGTACGCCTCCGCCATGTCCAGGACGCTGGCGGTGGCCGTGCCGAGGGCGATGGCGGGGCCGTCGGCGAGGTCGGGGGTGGCCTCGGGGATGCCGAGGTCGATGGCGGTCTGCTTGACCTTCTGGGGGCCGACGTCGGCGGCCATCTGGGCGTAGACCGAGTTCACGGACTTGTCGGTGGCCTCGTTGACGGTGATGTCGCCGTAGGAGACCTGGTCCTCGTTCTCGGGGGCGTAAGGGTCGCCGGTCCAGCCCTGGACGGGGCGCTTGTTGGTGCCGTCGTAGATCGTGTTCGGGGTGATGACGCGGCCGTCCTGCGTCTCGGAGTGGTTCTCGACGGCCGCGGTGAACACGAACGGCTTGAAGGTGGAGCCGACCTGGAAGTCCCTGCGGGTGGCGTTCGGGGTGTACTGCTTGACGTAGTCGATGCCGTTGTACATCGCGACGACCTTGCCGGTCTTCGGGTCGACGGCGGCGCCGCCCGCGCGGACATAGCGGTCGACCTTGTTGTTCTTCTTGTCGAGCTTGTCCATCAGCTTGTCGTTGACGGCCTTCACGAAGGCGTCCTGCTTGGGCTTCTGCAGGGTCGTCGTGATGCGGTAGCCGCCGGCGTCGAGCTGGCTCTCGTCGACGATCTTGTTCTGGACCAGGTAGTCCTTGACGGTCCGGACGATGTAGCCGCGCTGGCCGGACATGCCGGTGGAGAGGGTCGACTCCTTGGGCACCGGGAACTTCATCCCGGCCCGCTCCGACTCGCTGAGCCAGCCCTTCTTGACCATGCCGTCCAGGACGTAGTTCCAGCGGGACTCGGCGGCCCTGCGGTTCTCGGGGTGGGCGACGACGTCGTACTGGCTGGGCGCGTTGACCAGCGCGGCGAGGTAGGCGGCGCGGGCCGGGTCGAGGTCCTTGGCGTCCATGCCGTAGTAGGCCTGGGCGGCGGCCTGGATGCCGTAGGCGTTGCGGCCGAAGAAGCTGGTGTTGAGGTAGCCCTCGAGGATCTGGTCCTTGCTCTTCTCGCGGTCCAGCTTGATCGCGATGAAGAACTCCTTGGCCTTGCGCGTGACGGTCTGCTCCTGGCGCAGGTAGTAGTTCTTCACGTACTGCTGCGTGATCGTGGAGCCGGACTGCTTGCCCTTGCCGAGGGCGGTGTTCCAGGCGGCGCGGACCATGGCCTTGGGGTCGACGGCGGACTCCGTGTAGAAGTCGCGGTCCTCGGCGGCCAGGATGGCGTGCTGGGCGTCCTTGGAGATCTGCGCGAGGGTGACGTTCTCCCGGTTGACCTCGCCGTCGCGGGCGATCACGGAGCCGTCCGCGTACAGGTAGACGTTGGCCTGCTGGGTGGCGAGCGCGTTGGCGGGCGGGATCTTCACCAGCGAGTAGCCGAGGAAGAAGCCGCCGACCAGCAGGATGACGACGATGATGAAGCCGCCCAGCGTCATGCGCCAGGTCGGGATCATCCGGCGCCAGCCGGTCCGCTTCGGTTTCCCGGCCGCCTGGCCCTGAGGCGCGCCGGGGTCGCCGTCCGCCTGCGGCTCTCTCGGTGCCCAGCCCGGGTTCGGCTGCTGAGGCTCGTCACTCATGTCGTGCACGGACTCCGTTTCGCGTCGTACGTCGTTCCCGTACGTCTCTGCTCGCTCTTGCGCCCCTGTGATGAAGACTGTCCCATCCGGCGATCAGTTCCCTGATCGAGGGCTTCGCCGTGCCGGTCGTGCAGCCACGCCTGTTCGAGGTGTGTTCCCGCTTGCGCGATTTCCCCCGATGGGGGGACACGACCGAGATGCGACTGCTCGCACGCTCCGCCCTGGCCGGCACCGCCGCCCCGCTGCTCGCCCTGGCCACGGGCGCCTCGGCCCACGCGGACGTCACGGATCGTACCGTCTGGTCCGGTACGGACTTCCCCCGCGCCGCCCCCAGAGCATCTAAAACCCCTGGCACGGCTGATCGTCGGCCCATTAGGCTCCTGCGCTTCGGTGCCGGTGGCGAGGAGGGCGGTGGATGTGGGCTCGGGACGGTTGTACGCGGCCGTCGCGGCGGGCGGCTTCAGGCGGTACGCGACCTATCGGGCGGCCATGCTGGCCGGGATCTTCACCAACACCGTCTTCGGCCTGATCCTGGTCTACACGTATCTCGCGCTGTGGGACGAGAGACCCCACCTCGGGGGGTACGACCAGGCGCAGGCCATCACCTATGTGTGGATCGGCCAGGCGCTGTTCAAGACGCTCGGCATCAGCGGCGGCGGCTTCGAGGACGAGCTGATGGAGCGCATCCGGACGGGGGACGTCGCGGTCGACCTGTACCGGCCCGCCGACCTCCAGCTGTGGTGGATGGCGGCCGACGGGGGCCGGGCCCTGTTCGAGCTGTTCGCGCGCGGGGTGCCGCCCTTCGTCATCGGGGCGCTGCTCTTCCCGCTGGCGCTGCCCGGGGACGTGGCGGCCTGGGCGGCGTTCCTGGTGGCGGTGGCGCTGGCCTGGGTGGTCGGGTTCGCCATCCGGTACCTGGTGGCGCTGTCGGCGTTCTGGCTGATCGACGGCACCGGGGTGGTGCAGATGTCGTGGTTCGTCGGGTGGTTCGCCTCGGGGATGATGCTGCCGCTGAACGTCTTCCCGGGCGTGTTCGGCGACGTCGTGCGGATGCTGCCCTGGTCGTCGGTCCTCCAGGCGCCGGCCGACGTCCTGCTCGGCGAGGCCGATCCGCTCGGCACGTACGCCTTCCAGGCGGCCTGGGCGGTGGCGCTGCTGGCGGCGGGGCGGCTGCTGCAGTCGATGGCGACGCGGCGGGTGGTGGTCCAGGGTGGCTGACACGGTGCACGAGAGTGCGGTGCGGGAGAGCGCGGCGCCCGGCGTGCCCGGCCGGGTGCGGGAGGGGCTGCGCGCCTACGGGCTGATCGCCGCGATGTGGATCCGCTCCACGATGGCCTACCGCGCCTCCTTCGCCCTGACGACGTTCACCAACTTCGCGGTGACGGGGCTGGACTTCGTCGCGATCCTGCTGATGTTCTCCAGCGTCGACGCGCTCGGCGGCTTCTCCCTGCCCGAGATCGCCTTCCTGTACGGCCTGTCCAGCCTGGCCTTCGGGCTCGCCGACCTGCTGATCGGGTCGATGGAGCGGCTGGGGCGCCGGGTGCGCGACGGCACGCTGGACACGCTGCTGGTGCGGCCCGCGCCGGTGCTGGCGCAGGTGGCCGCCGACCGTTTCGCCCTGCGCCGCCTGGGCCGGGTCACCCAGGGCGCGCTGGTGGTGGGCTACGCGCTGACCGCGCTGGACATCGACTGGACGTTGCCGAAGCTGCTGCTGATGCCGGTGATGGTGGTCAGCGGCGGGGCGATCTTCTGCTCGGTGTTCGTGGCGGGCGCGGCCTTCCAGTTCGTCGCGCAGGACGCCTCGGAGGTGCAGAACGCGTTCACGTACGGCGGGGCGACGCTGTTGCAGTACCCGCCGGTGCTGTTCGCGCAGGAGCTGGTGCGCGGGGTGACCTTCGTGCTGCCGCTGGCCTTCGTCAACTGGCTGCCCGCGTCGTATGTGCTGGGGCGGCCGTATCCGCTGGACCTGCCGCAGTGGGTGGCGTTCGCGTCGCCGCTGGTGGCGGTGGTGTGCTGCGCGCTGGCCGGGGTCGCCTGGCGGGTGGGGCTTCGTTCGTACCGGAGTACTGGGAGTTGAGTTGACCGGTTCCGAGAGCGGGTTCATCGAACTCGACGGTGTCGAGAAGGTCTTCGACGTACGCAAGAAGACCGGCTTCATGAAACGGGAACGGCGACAGGTCCGGGCCGTCGACTCGATCTCCTTCCGCGTGGCACGCGGCGAGATGGTCGGGTACATCGGCCCGAACGGCGCCGGCAAGTCGACCACCATCAAGATGCTGACCGGCATCCTCACACCGAGCGCGGGCCGGCTCCGGGTGGCCGGCATCGACCCGTCCCGTGAGCGGACGCGTCTCGCGCACCGCATCGGGGTGGTGTTCGGGCAGCGCACGACACTGTGGTGGGACCTGCCGCTGGTCGACTCCTACCGGCTGATGCACCGCATGTACCGGATCCCGGACGCCCGTTACCGCGAGAACCTCGACCGGCTGGTCGAACTCCTCGACCTGGGCGACCTGCTGGACGTGCCGGTGCGGCAGCTCTCGCTCGGGCAGCGGATGCGCGGCGACATCGCGGCGGCGCTGCTGCACGACCCGGAGGTGCTGTACCTCGACGAGCCGACCATCGGGCTCGACGTCGTGTCCAAGGCCAGGGTGCGGGAGTTCCTGCGGGAGTTGAACGCCGAGCGCGGCACGACGGTGCTGCTGACCACGCACGACCTCCAGGACATCGAGCAGTTGTGCTCGCGGGTGATGGTCATCGACCACGGACGGCTCATGTACGACGGGCCGCTCGCCGGGCTGCACGAGGCGGGGGAGAGCGAGCGGACGCTGGTGGTGGACCTGGAGCGCGAACTGCCGCCGATCGAGGCGCCGGCGCCCGCGCGGGTCGTCCGGGTGGACGGTCCGCGGCAGTGGCTGGCGTTCCCGGCCGCGGAGTCGGCGGCTCCGCTGGTGGCGCGGATCGCGGCGGAGTATCCGCTGGTCGACCTGTCGGTGCGGGAGCCGGACATCGAGGCCGTGATCGCCAAGATGCTGCACACATTGGGGGACACCCCCAAACCCCCGCCCGAACAGGCCGAGCGGGCTGTCTCGTAGCCCCCGGCGGGGTGAACTCGTAGGCTGCTGTGTATGACCGACGACGCAGTCCCGGACCTCCGCGCCTCCGACGCCGACCGTGAACGGGTCGCCGGCATCCTGCGGGACGCCCTCGCGGAGGGCCGTCTCGACATGACGGAGTTCGAGGAGCGGCTGGACGCGACGTACCAGGCGCGGACGTACGGCGAGCTGGCGCCGATCACCCGGGACCTGCCGGCCGCGGGCGTCACCGCGCCGGTGGTGTCGCTGAGCAAGGAGCCCGCGACCGGGTCGGACTGGTCCGGGCGGATCGTCGGCGGTGAGGGCTCCTCCACGTGGGCCGTCGCCGTGATGTCCGGCTTCCAGCGCAAGGGGCACTGGACGGTGCCCCGGCGGTTCACCTGCTTCGCCTTCTGGGGCGGCGGGGAGCTCGACCTGCGCGAGGCGAACTTCACGGAGCGCGAGGTCGAGATCAACGCGATCGCGATCATGGGCGGGGTGGACGTCATCGTGCCGCCCGGGGTCGAGGTCGTCGTCCGCGGCATCGGCGTCATGGGCGGCTTCGACCACAGCGAGGAGGGCGTGCCGGGGGAGCCGGGCGCGCCGCGGGTCGTCGTCACCGGCTTCGCGCTGTGGGGCGGCGTCGGCGTCCAGCGGAAGCTGACGCGCGCGGAGAAGCAGCGGGTACGGGAGGAACGGCGGCGGGAGAAGCTGGAGCGGAAGGAAGGGCGGCGGGAGCTGGGTGGCTCCCGCCGGGACTCGCACTGGGAGCACTGAGGCTCGCCTGACGGCAGCCGGAACTACAGCTTCGCCGCCACCGACCCCTTCAGCGACTCCAGGTCGAACGCCTCGGCCATCCGCGCGTACCCCTGGTCACTCGGGTGCAGATGATCCCCCGAGTCGTACACCGGCCGCAGTCGCCGCGGGTCGTACGGATCCCGCAGCGCCTCGTCGAAGTCGACCACCGCGTCGAACACCCGCCCGGCCCGGATCTCGGCGTTGATGGCCTGCCGCACCGCCTCGCGCGCGTCCGTGTAACCCCGGTGCCCGTAGAACGGCATCAGCGTCGCCCCGATCACCTTCAGCCCGCGCGCGTGGGCCTGGTCCACCATCGTGCGCAGGCCGCCGACGATCGCGTCCGGGTCGGCGAGCCGCGGGTTGCGCAGGATGTCGTTGACGCCGAGGTCGATGACGACGACCTTGACGTTCGTCCGCTGCAGCACGTCCCGCGTGAAGCGGTTCAGCCCGCTGGGGTTGTCCGCGGGGCGGCCGAGACCGTCGGTGAGGATCCGGTTCCCGCTGATGCCCTGGTTGACGACGCTGTAGCGGGGCAGGTCCCGTCCGGCCGCGATCTGCGCGCGTAGCCGGTCCGAGAGAACGTCGGTCCACCGGTTGTTGGCGCCCGACGTGGAGGTGATGCCGTCGGTCAGCGAGTCGCCGAGAGCGACCACCGTCCCGTCCGCCTCGTTGCTCAGCACGTCCAGCGCGGTCAGGTAGCGCCAGTACCCGGTCTGCTCGGTGTACGGCGTGCCCGTCACGTCCCGCGCATGGTCGCCCCGGGCGACGTAGGAGGTCTGCCGGGCGCGCGGGTGGTACGTCACCGGGCCGGAGCTGGTCGGCGTGTACGTGGTGATCAGGACGTCCGCGTCGTGCGGGACGACGATGCGCACGGCGTCGCTCATCACCTGCCCGCCGGGCGGGACGACGACCGCCGGGCCGCCGTTGAAGGTCAGCTGCCGCATGGTGTCGGCGAGCGCGGCGGGCGTGCCGCTGCCGGCGGCGACGGCGATCGAGGCCTGCGTGATGTTCAGCGGCGACTGGCCGTAGAGATTGGACAGCGTCACGCGGGCACTCGTACCGCCGACGCTGGTGTGGACGACGTTGCGTACCGAGCGGTCCGCCATGCCGGTCGTCTCCGTGCCGGGCTCGGCGCCGGCCGGGGACGTGGACCAGGTGCCGACCCAGGTGCCGGTGGAGGCCGGGGCGGCGGGGTTGTTCGGGACGCGGCCGTCGGCGAATGCGTTCCGGTTGAGGGTGCCGTCGTCGGATGCCACTCCGACATATATGGCGGTGGAAAGGGCCACGATCGCTGCGACGACGACGGCCAGGAGGGCGTAACCACGACCCCGGGTCATGCTCTTCAGTTCTCCTCGGGCGATGGGAGCCTCAGGCTCCGATCTGATGTTCCCATGATGCGGCATGGGCACGGGGAAGCTGACAGGACCCCGTCGCATTACCCCTCCCGACAGACGCCGGGAACTCCTGTTCCGTTCCAGGAGTCGGTCAGGAAGGGACAATGTGTGCGGGATCACCAAGCGGGTGGAGCGGATGGAACAGACCAAAGTGGAAGAAAAGGGCGGCGTCGCGGGGCAGCATGCCCGCCCCGGAGCCGCCGTGAACCGTGCGATGACGACCTTCAGCCCGGCGGACGAGGAGAAACAGCGCGGCGTCCGCCGGATGAAACTCACCGCCACCGGGCTCCTGCTGTTCGTCGCCGTGGTCTACGTCCTCGCCAAGTGGGCGCAGAACTCGGGCGCCGGCCCCTGGGCGGGCTATGTCGCCGCAGCCGCCGAGGCGGGCATGGTCGGCGCGCTCGCCGACTGGTTCGCCGTCACCGCCCTCTTCCGCCACCCCCTCGGCATCCCCATCCCGCACACGGCGATCATCCCCACCAAGAAGGACCAGCTCGGCGTCTCCCTCGGCGAGTTCGTCGGGGAGAACTTCCTGTCCGAGGACGTCGTACGGCAGCGGCTGCGCGCCGTCGGCATCGGCAGCCGCCTCGGCGCCTGGCTCGCCGTCCCGGAACACGCCGACCGGGTCACGGCCGAGCTGTCCACCGCCCTGCGCGGCGCGCTGACGGTGCTGCGCGACTCCGACGTCCAGGCCGTGGTCGGCGAGGCCATCACCCGCCGCGCCAACGCCCAGGAGATCGGCCCCGGCATCGGCAAGATGCTGGAGAAGGTCGTCGCCGACGGCGGCCACAAGCGGGTCGTCGACCTGATCGTCAACCGCGCCCACGACTGGCTGGTCCTGCACCGCGAGGAGGTCATGGACGCCGTCGAGGGCGGCGCCCCCGGCTGGACGCCGAAGTTCGTCGACCGCAAGGTCGGCGAGCGCGTCTACCGCGAACTGCTGCGCTTCGCCACCGAGATGCGCGACATGCCCGCCCACCCCGCCCGCGGCGCCCTGGACCGCTTCCTCACCGACTTCGCGGGCGACCTCCAGTCCGACACCGACACCCGCGCCCGCGTCGAGCGGCTCAAGGGCGAGGTGCTGGGCCGCGGCGAGGTGCAGGACCTCATCGCCAGCGCCTGGACGGCCGTACGGTCCATGATCGTCGCGGCGGCGGAGGACGAGCGCAGCGAGCTGCGGCTGCGCGTCCGCGCCTCGCTGCTGTCGCTGGGCTCCCGGATGGCGGCCGAGCGCAAGGTGCAGGACAAGGTCGACCGGTGGGTGGAGGACGCGGCCGTGTACGTCGTCACCACCTACCGCAAGGAGATCACCTCCCTGATCACGGACACGGTCGCGAGCTGGGACGCCGAGCACACCACACGCAAGATCGAGGCCAACATCGGCCGCGACCTGCAGTTCATCCGCATCAACGGCACGGTGGTCGGCTCGCTGGCCGGCCTGCTGATCTACACGGTGTCGCACGCGCTGGGGGCGTGAGGGGCCCGGACGTGACGCACGGGTGGCCCGAGGTGCCAGGGCGTAAGCACATCCGCTCAGGGCACTCGACCCGGGTTCTTCTCGATGAGGAGGGAGCCCATGACCACCGCGCAGGCCGAGACCGGCCGAACCGTCACCACCGACATCCCCGCCCGCCTCGACCGCCTCCCGTGGTCGCGCTGGCACTGGACGATCGTCATCGGCCTCGGCACCGTGTGGATCCTCGACGGCCTGGAAGTCACCGTCGTGGGCAACATCGCCAGCCGCCTGTCGGAACCGGGCAGCGGCCTGCCCATCACCTCCGGCGAGGTCACCGGCCTCGCCGCCGCCCTGTACGTGGCGGGAGCCTGCTCGGGCGCGCTGTTCTGGGGCCGCCTGACGGACAAGTGGGGCCGCAAGAAACTCTTCATGATCACCCTGGCGGTCTACCTCGGCGCCACCGCCCTCACCGCGGTCGCCTTCGACACCTGGTGGTTCTTCCTCTTCCGCTTCCTCACCGGCTTCGGCATCGGCGGCGAGTACGCGGCCATCAACTCCGCGATCGACGAACTGATCCCCAAGGAGTACCGCGGCCGCGTCGACCTGATGATCAACGGCAGCTTCTGGCTGGGCGCGGTCTTCGGCTCCCTGCTCTCGATCGTCGCCCTGGACACGGACATCTTCGCGGCGAACGTCGGCTGGCGCCTCACGTTCGCCCTCGGCGCGGTCCTGGCCCTGGTCATCCTCCTGGTCCGCCGGCACGTCCCGGAGAGCCCACGGTGGCTGCTCATCCACGGCCGTGACGGCGAGGCGGAACGCATCGTCTCCGCCATCGAGCGGAAGGTCGAGGAGGAGCGCGGCGAGCCGCTGCCCCGCCCCGACGGCGAGATCACCATCCACCAGCGCCGCAGTGTCTCCTTCCTGGAGATCGGCCGCACCGTCTTCTCCGACTACCGCCGCCGCGCCATACTCGGCTTCTCCCTCTTCATCGGCCAGGCCTTCCTCTACAACGCCATCATTTTCGGCTTCGGCGCGATCCTCACGACGTTCTTCGACGTCCCGAGCGGCAGCACCGGCTACTACTTCGCCGTCATCGCCCTCGGCAACTTCTTCGGCCCGCTGCTCCTGGGCAAGCTCTTCGACACGGTCGGCCGCCGCGTGATGATCTCCGGCACCTACCTGCTCTCGGGCCTGCTCCTCTTCGGCACGGCCTGGCTCTTCGACCAGGGCGCGCTGAGCGCGGGCACGCTGACGACCTGCTGGTGCGCGGTGCTGTTCTTCGCCTCGGCCGGCGCGTCCAGCGCCTACCTGACCGTCTCCGAGGTGTTCCCGATGGAGACCCGCGCCATGTCCATCGCCTTCTTCTACGCCATCGGCACGGCGGCCGGCGGCATCAGCGGCCCGCTCCTGTTCGCCGACCTCACCGGCACGGGCAAGGTCGGCGACACGGTCCTCGCGTTCCAGATCGGAGCGGCGCTGATGTGCCTGGCGGGCCTGGCGGCAGCGATCCTCGCGGTCCGGGCGGAACGCCGCTCCCTGGAGGACATCGCCGAGCCGCTGACGGCGAAGGCGACGGAGACGGCGAAGGCGACGGAGACGGCGAAGGCGACGGAGACGGCGAAGGCGACGGAACGGTGACGGGCCAGGCGGAGTCGAGGTCGAGGGCGGCGACCAGCTGATCGACCGATCCGTGGCCGCGGGGCGCGGGGCGCGGGCCCGGGCGCTACCCGGCCCCACCCCGCCGCCGCAACAGCAGCAGCCCGCCGGCGACGGCGGTGACGCCCGCGGCGGCGGCCCAGCCCACCACCTCCTCGGACCCGGTGGCGGCCAGGTCGCGGCCAGCGCCGGGCGACGCCGAGGCACTCACTGTTCCCTGTGGCCGGACACCCCCGCCCTCGCCGGCCGCACCCGGCGTCGCGGCCGATCCCTGTTCGGACGGACTCGGCGTCGACGCCGATCCGGCCGTGCCGGGCGTGCCGGGCGTCACCGCCGGATCCGCCGCCCTGTCCCGGGTGAACGCCAGCGTGCCGAAGCCGAGCTGGTCGTAGCCCCCGCTGTTGGGCCCGTAGTCGCCGCCCCCGCCCTCCGGCGCGGCCTTGGCGGCGGCGCGCGTCAGGTACGAGGCCGGCAGCCCCCGCCGCTTGGTGTAGTGGTTGGCGATCATCGCCCAGATCGGCCGGGTCATGGCCGGATCCGCCACCGCCACGTCGGAGGCCGTCTCACTCCCGGACCACCCCCCGATCGCGCCCTTCTTCCGCGTGTTCGCGGTGTACGGCACGTCCGCGCCCAGGCTCCACTTGGCCACGTACTGCGCGCCCTTGAGGAACCGGCTGTCGTCGTAGCCGTACAGGTCGATGCCCTGGTTCCACGCCATCTCGCACACCGTGCCCATCAGGCCGACCCCGAGCAGCGCGTGCCCCTGGTCCCGCCCGGCCTCGACCCACTCGCCGAGCCCGTCCTCGTGCACGACCGGGATCGCGTGCTTGACCGACCCCATGCCGTCTCCGTGCTTGAAGTACTCCACCGCCCGGTCCACGACGGCCCGTTCGTCGCAGAAGATCCCGGTGGCGAGCACGCAGGCGATCGCCGTCAGGTCCCAGTTGGGCCAGTAGTTGGTGACGACGGCGTTGTTGTGCCGGGTCAGGAAGTCGTCGCTGAGCGGGTGGAAGACGTCCAGCAGCAGCTCCCGCGCCCGCCCGAGCTCGAAGTCCCCGTGATCCCGGACGAGTTCCGCGGCGTTGGCGAACTGATAGCCGTACAGCCCCGCCGCCAGGAACCGGTCCGCGCTGCCCTCCAGCGCGGTCAGCTTCCCCGACCAGGCGTTGAGGATCGCCACGGCGGTGTCGGCGTGCGCCTCCTCGCCGCTGACGTGGTAGCGCAGGGCGTTCTGGTAGGCGGCGTGGATGTCGTTGTAGAGGATCCGGTAGTTCTCCGGCGTACCCGACCCCCGGTACACGGTCGCCTGGGGATTCGCCCGCCAGCCGCTCTGCGCGTGCCGGTTGGCGGTGAGCTTGGCGAACCCGGCCGTGTAGGGTCTCGCGCCCGCGGTCACCTTGGCGGCCATACGGTCCAGATCGGTACGGGTGTGCAGCAGGCCGGGGTGGGCGAAGGGGCCGTCGGCAGTGGTGGCGGCAGCGGCGGCGGGCAGGGCAGTGCCCACACCGGCTCCGATCCCGACGGCTCCGGCTCCGGCTGCCGCGCCCGCGGCCTTCAGCATGCTCCGGCGGCTGATCTGTCGTGTCACGTCGTCGTACCTCGGCGTCGTAGGTCGCGTACCTGCGGGGGACGGTGAGGAGACGTCCGGCGGTGAAGGCGATAACAAAAACTGGGTTATAGTTGATCTGCATCCGGCCGCCGGAACTCCGGCAGACGGACAGTGCGTTGGTGGTCCAAGGAAAGACGCCCCACTTCCTGTGGGGAGATGCAGGTGCAAGGCCTGCCCGGCGCTCCAACAAGAACCCGGTCCTGGGTAACAGGGCCGGGTTCTTTGCTGTGTGGTGGGTGCGGGGTGCTGGTTGTGTTGTTGGGCCGTCAGCTGAGCGCGCCGTCAGCTGACGGGGGGTCTGCCTCAGGGAGCCGTCGGGCTCTCAGCCGCGCCGATCCGCCACCACCCACGACGCCAGCCCCACAGCCCCGGCCACCCCGAACACGGCAGGCCACGCCCCGACCTTCTTCGCCAGCGGATGGGACCCGGCGAAGGCGGCGACGTACGCGGCCGACAACGCCCCCGCGGCCACCCCGCCCGCCTGCTGCCGCCACTGCCGCGCGGCAGCCGCCCCGGCGACGGCGAGCACGACCCCGCCGAGCTGCCGCTTCCTGCTCCAGCGGGCCACGCCGTACCCGCCCACGAGACCGCTCGCGGCGACCACCGCGCTGGGAACCCTCGCCATGTCTGCCTCCTGCTCCTGTACCCGCGCTCGCGAGACCCCGAGGCTAACGCCCCAGGTGACAGCCGCACGCGCCGGGGCACCTCGAAGATCACGGCTTAAGGTGAGTCGAGGGTTGTCAAGTTTCCTCCTCCGAGCTATATAAGAAGACGCAGAACGTAGGGCATCGCACAGGCAGCGCCTGAAGAGAGGAGTGACCAGTGATGCTCATGCGCACGGACCCCTTCCGTGAACTCGACCGACTCACCCAGCAGGTCTTCGGCCCCACCGCCCGCCCGTCGGCGATGGCGATGGACGCCTACCGCTCCGGGGACGACTTCCTCGTCCACTTCGACCTCCCCGGCATCGACCCCGAGTCGATCGAGCTGGATGTCGAGCGCAACGTCCTGAACGTGCGAGCGGAGCGCAGGTCTCCCGCCCCCGGGGACGCGGAGATGCTGGTCGCCGAGCGTCCCACCGGCACCTTCACGCGCCAGCTCTTCCTCGGCGACACGCTGGACACGGAACGCATCGACGCCTCGTACGAGGCGGGCGTCCTGACCCTGCGCATCCCCGTGGCCGAGCAGGCCAAGCCCCGCCGCATCCAGATCACCGGCGGCGACAGCCGCAAGCAGATCAGCGGCTGACACCGGTACGTCAGCGGCTGACCGCGGCCGCGCCCCCTACCCACGCACCCAGAGGGCTGTCCCGAGGACGTCCCCCCCGGGACAGCCCCGCACCCCCACCCCACCCCGCGCCGCCGGCGTCGGAGCCCGGCGGCACGGGGCAGGACAGGATCCGGAGGAAGACCCGCACATGAGCGCGACGACGGTGCCCAGTGTGACGACCGTGCCCCCTGCGACGACGGCACTCACGCCCCCGTCCCCGACGACCCTGATCCCCGCACCGCCGCACCACCCCCGGGGCGGCGACGACGCCTGGACGGAACTGGTCGAGGCCGTGCGGGAGTCGGGCCAGTACACCACCAGGTCGGAGGCGGAGCGGGTCACCCGTATCGTCCTGTCAGCCCTCGGCGGCCACGTGATCGGCGACGAACGGGTCGACCTCGCCCGCGCCCTGCCCGAGGAGGCCGCGAGGGTGGTCGCCGCCCAGATCCCGGTGACGCGCCGGCTCACCGCAGCGGAGTTCGTCGAATCGGTCGCGGCCCGCATCGAGGGAGCCACCCCCGCCACGGCCCGCTGGGACGTCAGCTCGGTCCTGAGCGTCCTGCCGCGCCTGACCGGCGACGACCTGGTGACCCGCATCCTCGCCCAACTCCCGCCGGGCTACGCCCTCCTGTTCGGCCGAGCGGACCTGAGCCCGGCATCGTAGGCTCCTGCCCCACAGGCACGACGGCCACCGCGACGGTACTCGCGGCAGTCACCACAGGGGCCACCCGCGACGGTCATCGCCGACAGCCCGGCGTTGGCCGTCGTGCGGGGGAGAGCTGGCCCAGCCGACCGGGCCGCCGAAGACACCAGGGGGCTCCTTGACCACCGCCCGCAGCACGTCCTCCGGAACGTCATCCGGAACCCTCACGACCCCGGACGGCACGACCCTCGCCTACCAGGACCACCGCCCCACCACGGAACCCCCGGCCACGTTCCTCCTCCTCCACGGCCTGGCAGGCCACCAGGGCGAGTGGGACGACCTCGCCGCGCGACTGTCAGCCGACGGCCACCGCGTGGTGACGTACGACGCCCGAGGCCACGGCGCCAGCACACGCACGCCACCGACCACGACCCGCGCGGCCCACGTCCAGGACGCCGTCACCCTGATCGAGGAACTGGCACTGGCCCCCGTGACCCTGGTGGGCCAGTCCCTGGGCGGTCACTCGGCGATGCTGCTGGCCGCGTCCCACCCCCACCTGGTGACGTCCCTGATCCTGGTCGAGGCGGGCCCGGGCGGCCCGGCCCCGGACCTCCCCGCGCAGATCGCCGGCTGGCTGGACAGCTGGCCCACCCCCTTCCCCTCCCTCGATGAGGCGACGACGTTCCTGGGCCACGAGGCCTGGACGAAAACCCTCGAACAACGAGAGGACGGCTGGCACCCGGCCTTCGACCGCACCACGATCATCTCCACGGTCGCCGAACTGGCCACCACCGCCTACTGGCCGGAGTGGTCCCGCATCACCTGCCCGACCCTCCTCATCCAGGGCGAGCACGGCACGATGCCCCCGGAGGAACCGGCCACGATGCTCACCCAGCGCCCGGACACCAAGGTGGTCCGCATCCCCCACGCGGCGCACGACGTCCACCTGGACCAGCCGGACCGCCTCCACGAGGCGATCAGGACCTTCCTCCTTGACCTCAAGTTTGATTGAGGTCCTAGGTTGTTCGCGTCCAGCCGGCCACAGCCGCACGGGAGAGCGAGGACCCATGAACGTCCACGTCGAGGACCTGAAGGACTACCCCCAGGAGGAACTGGCCACCCAGCCCATCGGCGCCTGGACCGGCCAGGCCTACCACCGTGTGGTGGGAGCCCTGCGAGCCCAACTCGCGGTCGAGGACCTCACCCAGCCCCACTGGTGGACCCTCAACCACGCCGCCGGCGCCCCCGGCACCTGGACCCGCACCACCCTCACCGACCGCCTCACCCTCTACGACGACCAGGACACCGACTTCGACGAGGTCTACGACGACCTGATCACCCGGGGCTGGCTCACGGAGGACAAGACAGGCGCCATGACCCTCACCGAGGCCGGCGAGGCGGCCCGCCTGCGCGCCCGCGACCGCAACCTCACGGTCCACCGCCGAACCCACGAGGGCATCACCCCCGCCGACTTCGTCACCACGATCAACGTCCTGCGCCGCATCGTCGCCAACCACGGCGGCAACGGAAACCTCCCCGAGCCCGCGCCACAGCCCCGGCAGCCCGGACGGCCCGGGCAACCCGGTAAATAATTCGACAGCCCTCTGCCTCCCACCCCACCCTGCGGAGCAACACCCGCACAGGAGGCGACACTTGAACCCCACCATCCGCCACATCACCTTCGACTGCACGGGCGAGCCCTACGACCTGGCCCGTTTCTGGAGCGAGTTCCTCGGCCACCCCATCTCCGACGCGGACAAGCCCGGCGACGACGAGGTCCTGATCGAACTCCCCAACAACGCGCCGGGCCTCCTCTTCGTAAGGGTCGAGGAGCCCAAGACCAGCAAGAACCGCCTCCACTTCGACCTGGGCCCCACCACACGCACCCGCTCCCAGGAGGTCGAACGAGCGCTGACCCTGGGCGCCCACATCCTGACGGACCGCACCCTCCCGAACGGCAGGGGTTGGGTGGTGATGGCCGACCCGGAGGGGAACGAGTTCTGTGTGGAGCGGGGGGAACTGGAGCGGGTGGAGGACTGAGCCCGGCCGAGGTGTCAGTCGCTCAGCGGCGCATGGGAGTGCTTCCAGCGGAGGGACGGTTCGTCCCCGATCCAGTAAGCGTGCGCCTCGGGAGTGACCTCCATACGAACGGAGGTGATGTCAGGTTCGCCGGCGTCCCGCCACGCGGCGAGTGCGCCTTCGATGGCATCCCAAATGGCGACCGGTCCCCCCTGCCGGACGTTCCACCCATCCCCGGCAGCGGTGAGCGCGGCGAAGGCTTCCCGGCCGGGGTCGAACAGGTACACCGTCTCTCGGCTGTCGCTGACGGCACGGACGAGTTGCGTACCGGGTGCGGCGAGCTGAGCCAGGAAGGCAGGCATCCAGTCGTTCAGCACGTCGGGGGAAAGGCTGGTCTTGCGCTCGGTGTCTGCGTAGGCAGCACGGGCGGAGAGGTCACCGAAGAGAGGGACGACTGCCTCCGCACGGGCGGGCATGAACGACGTCCGGGCGATGATCCGGCCCACTGCGCTGCCGTCGTCCTTGACTGTGAGTTTCGCCAGGCCAGTGCCGTAGGACCAGGCGCTGGGGCCCACGGTGGCGAGGATGATTCCGCCGGGCTTGGTCTGCCTGACCCAGGCGTACGGAATGCGGCGCAGAGCGCAGGTGGCGATGACCCGGTCATACGGTGCGCGGTGAGGATGCCCGAGGAGGCCGTCTCCTGTGACGGTCCAGGTCGAGTACCCCGCGTCTTCCAGGGCGGCGTCCGCCCGCTCCGATACGGAGTGGTCCACCTCCACGCTGGTGACGTTGTCCTCTCCCAGGCGGTGACACATCAGGCCCGTGGAGTAGCCGGTACCGGTACCGATCTCCAGAACGTTCATGCCATCGTCCACGTCGAGGGATTCGAGCATCTCAACGACGGTGGACGGCACCGTGGAGGATGAGGTGGGAAAGCCGGTCACCGGCCTGACAGTGGTGTCGGCGGTGAGGTGGCCGTCGAGCTGGGTCACCCAGGTTTCGTTCTGATAGACGAGGGTCAGCCGCTCGTCCTCCTGGGTGTCCTGCGTGACGGGGATGTACTGCGTGAGGCCGCCGGGTCCGGGCTCGGCCTTGAAGAACGACGGGAGGAACAGCTCCCGGGGTACGGCTTCGATGGCCTTTCGCCATGCGGGGGTTCTCAAGACACCGCCCTGTTCGAGCTGGTCAGCCAGAGCGCGGCGGAGGCTTGCGGAGTCGGGACGGTTCACGGTGTGGCTCCTTGCTCCAGGAGGTCTGCGAAAGCGGCGGCGATCGGCAACCCGGTCTGGTCTTCGAGCCAACCCCATTGACCGTTCGGGTTCAGCTCCAGCCAGTGCAAGTCACCGTCGCGGGCGATGGCCAGGTCGAAGCTGCCGGAGGCGAGGCCGAAGTGTTCCAGGTGGGCGGTGAGAGCCTTCTCCACGCTGTTGGGCAGGTCTACAGGCGTGTAGGTCAGAGCGCTGTAATCTGCGCGCCAGTCCAACAGGTCGGAATCGATACGGATCGCGAACACCTTGAGCCCGACGATGACCACCCGCAGGTCCGCCACCTTGTTCACGCGTGCCTGGAACAGGTGTGGGACCACGGCCACGCTCTCATCCACCTCTTCGACGGTGACAGGCTCGGTCCAGGTGGTCAGCCCCACGCCGTCGCGGCGCCGGTAGGGAGTCCAGCGCAGCGTCTTGTAGATCACCTGGCCGTGTTCCTTGATGAACGCCCGGATACTGGCCAGGTCGTTGGAGATCAGAGTGGGCGGGACGGTGAGGCCGAGGCGTTCGGCCACGGCCAGTTGCACGGGCTTGTATTCCGCCGTGTAGTTGCTGAGGGGGTGGTTCACGTAGCGGCAGCTTGGCAGTGCATAGAGAGCACCCCCGAGACCATGACGAACCTGGGCAGCGGCGAAGCGGGCGTCGGGAGCGTCCAGGTGCGCGAAGTGAGGCCAGGTCGGGCGGCGCCAATACAACGACCGCACCCCCTCCAGGGTGGTGTCCCTGGAGAGGGTCCGGAGGTGGCCGACGGGGGTGGCCGCCGGGCCGGCGCCGAACCGGGCTGACAGTAAGAGGCGGTCACCGATGTCGGAGGGATCGAACCGCACGACCGGGACACCGCGCTTGTTCAGTTCGGTGATCACCATGTCGGCGGTCACATCGTCCACTTCGGTGACGACCGCGACCGGTCCAGCGTGGTTCATCAGTCCTGCTCGCTGTCCTGGTCGTGGTCGGTGTCGTTGCGGCTGTCCTGGTTCGTGGACTGCGGATGAGTCTCGGTGCCTTTGCTGGTGCCGTGCTTGCCCATCTCCACGATGGCGCCCTGCGCGTCGCGGAAAACGGTGGTCTGGGAGGCCGGGTCGAGTTCGGCGGTGGCGTAGCCGGGCTGGTAGGCACTGGGGTAGGGGCGCATACGGCTGATGCCCCAGGGGATGCGCTCCTGAGCGGTGATCGTGGTCTGCATGCTGTGCCCTCTCTCTTTGGTTTCTGATGTGTGGTCGAGCCCCCGGCAGGAGGCTCACGCCAGGCCCCGACGCTGCTGTTGATGGAGTCGGCCAATGGCGCGGAGCTGGCGTGCCTCACGTTCGGTCCCCGGGCGGAGCCGAATCCAACTCACACGCCAGGACAGGCCCGTGGGCCGGGACACCTCCACCCATCGGCCGTCGACTTCATCGACCCGGGCCACCATGTCCCGGTCCTTGTCCACGACGATCCGGCCAGGGGTCACGTCCTCCGGCCGACCGAATCCGACGACCTTGGTGTCCTCGGCCAGGACGCCCACAGCAAGCGGGAGGACGCTGTTCCGGGGGGTCATCTTGGTTTCCTCCGAGGGGTTGATCGCTGGTGCTCTACGCAACCGCACGAACACGCAGCGCGGTACCGTTGCCGCGACGCCGAAGTATGAAAGCCATGAAAGTTGGCTGCACACGGGGAGTCAGGCCATGGCCGAGCGGAAGCCGAACACCAAGCTGGCTCGCTTAGTCGATGAGACGGGCTGGACCGAGACCCAGTTCGCCAGGGAGGTCAACCGCCTGGGGACGGAGGCGGGTACATCCTTGCGATATGACCAGTCCGCCGTCAGTCACTGGCTTGCCGGGACGATGCCCCAACGCAAGGTCCGCGGGTTCATCGTGGAGGCTCTCTCCCGAAAGCTGGCGCGCCCCGTGACTCATGTGGAGGCAGGCCTTCCAGATCCCGCCCCGGGAACGTCCCCACGCACGGATACCTTGGAAGGGTTGATGGAGCTGGGGAGGCAAGACATGGATCCGTCCCGCCGTGGCGTCATGGGCGCTGCTCTGTTCTCCGTAGCCCTCACGATCCCCGATTGGCCCGACGTACTGGGCCGCATGGAAGCCGTGGAGTCCGGCAAGGCCCGCCGTATCGGGTTTCGGGAAGTGGACGCGGTTATGGCCATGACCGAAAAAATCTCGGAGTTGGACGATCAGTTCGGCGGGCGTCACGCCAGGCCCATGGCGGCCGCGTTCCTGGTCAACACCGTGAGCCCTCACCTCCGTGCGGACGCACCGGAGGACGTACGGAAGGCTCTGCTGTCCGCCACGTCGGATCTCCTGTATCTGACCGGCTTCATGGCCGTGGATGAAGGACTCCACGGCTTGGCCCAGCGGTACTACGTGAAGGCCCTGGAACTGGCCGGGGCCGCCGACGACCACCTGACCTACTGCACCACGTTGCGGGGTATGAGCCTCCAGGCCGTAGACCTCGGCCACCACGCCGAGGCCGTCCGCCTGGCCGACGCCGCGGCAGCGGCATCTCCGGCCGCGGGACCTCGTATGCGGGCGTTCCTGGCCGGGCAACAGGCCCACTCCTACGCGGCCTCAGGAGACCGCCGCACCGCCCTGGTGTTCATCAAGGAGGCGGAGGCTGCCATGGACAAGGCAGAGTCCCGGGCGAAGGCCTTCGGCAGCTACTCGCCGTCGTCCCTCGCTTATCACGTCTCCCAGGTCCGCTACGCCATGGGCGACAAGTCGGGAGCCGTGGAGTCCTTGGTGGAGTCGGACAAGCTACGGGACAGCCACTACCGCCGTAGCAGCGTGCGCTACAACTTCCTCTTGGGAGAACGACAGTTGGAGCTCGGGCGCCTGGAAGAAGCAGTCTCCACCTGGGATCGCGTGCTGGACGACTACCCCTTGGTGCAGTCGGGGAGCGCAGACGAAAAGGTCCGCAACATGAAGGCCCTGATTCGCCCTCACCTCCGTACGCCGGCGGCCCGGAGTCTGTACGAGCGGGCCGTGGCTGTGGCCGTCTGATCGTCACTTTGAGCTGAGGGCCGACTGGGCGCTCTGCTCCGCGGACAAAGCCCGTCAGGATCCGCGGCGGTGCGGTGGCCCTGCGGCAGGCGCCGTGAAGTGAGCCAGGCCCGCCGCCGCTAGCCGGCCTGTCGGTGTGACAATGACCGCTTAGTCCGCAGATGCGTGGGACGCTTCCAGACATGCCGTGAGCTCAAGCAGGCCCTTGACGTGGAAAGTCGGTAATTCTCTGGCCGCGGTGCTGTTCCACTGAATGCTGGCCCAGGGCCCGCGATGCACGAGCGCTGTGTGCATACCCGCCTGCCTAGCTGGCCTGATGTCGTTGTCGTACCGATCACCGACGTAGAGGATCTCGTCCACATCAAAGGGCACATCCTCGGCCACCCGCGTGAAGAACTCGGGGTCCGTCTTGGTGGCACCCCAGTCGTCGGATGTACCGATCATGTCGACGTCGTCGGAGAACAGCGCTCGCAAGATCCTTCCGGCCCGCACGGTCTGGTTACCTGCGATGCCGAGCCACAGCCCGTCGGCCCGGAGCTGTGCCAGCGTCGGCCGGACGTCCTCGTACAGATCCTCTTCCCCAAAGATCTCCGGCTGTCCGGCAGATGCCTGCTTTTCCCGCTCCTCGTCGAGATCGAACCCGGGCCGGAACTCCTGGAACGTCTCCCGGTAGTCACGGCCCTGGGCGATCACGGCGCCGAACATCGCGTTGAACTGTGCCGGGGGACACCTAGCGAGTCGGCCCAAGTCCCGTAATCCGGGTCTCGTCCACTAGGCACTCACCGACATCGAAGACCACTGCGCGAATCATGTTGGAAAGGTAGCTATGGGCTGCCATAGAAGGAGGCCTCACCTTGCTAGTTCTTTTGAGCCCTTACGCTTACCCGTCGTCGGCGCCGGATTCGATCTCAACCTCGATAGATTGGATCTCGGACTCGGACAACTTCCCTGAAAGGAGCGCGCGAATCCGATCGCGAGAGAGGCTTGCGGGAACCTTGCTTGGTGTGGGCATATTGGCTGGATGAGACCACCAGCGTCCCGGATGCAACTCATCCCATGGTGGCCGCCTACTGGTGGGTCGACGATTCGCTCCGGGATCGTGGTTTCCGAAGCCATCAACAACACTGTTCCACACGGGGTGGTAGTGCTTAATGATCACTCGTTCTGCCAAGCTCACGAATGCTTCAATTGCCACCAGGTAGCGCACTTGGAAGTCGGCGATATCCAAATCGTGAACTTGGGAGATCGACTGTCGATGCTCGTATAGACGGTCCCAAAGAACCACAGTTTTCGGGTCGTCAAGAGCCCGGCCCTTACGGACGCCTCCCGTTCGTGCTTGACCAACATACATGGGATGCTTGCAGTCTGGCGAACTGACCTCTGCATACAGAGGATTTTGGCCGGTGTAATACAACGCGTACACGCCACTTCCGTATACAGGCGCGACTTCGGCCAAGGGCTCGGGTGCACAGGTCATGAGCTGTGCCTCCATGTTCCACCCCAGATTATCCAGATCCAGAGGATTGTATGGGGTAGGCCGCCGAGCTGCCTCATGCCATGCCTTGGCTTTGCGCGGCTTCGGATGGGGCTTCATGGGGGCGTGCAGTTGATTGCTGCCCTCTGGCTGGGAATTTTCCGGCAAAATTTCTTCAGTCAACTCTCTGTGGCCTACTCAGTCGCGTCGATCACGGCATCATTTCGGTAGTACCTAATGGCACTCGGATAAGGCTCTCGCTTGCCATACATAATTACATATCCGGGGAGTGCGGTAATCTGCCAGTGACTCGGTAGGTGGGACGCTGTAATCCTCAGTATTTCATCAGCCGTGACTCCGTCATTCGGATGGGGCACTCGAACTTCCTCAAAAATACTTGAGGACTCGTACCGGAATACGTAAGGGAGTGCGGCTTTCGTGGCAGTGAGAAGCGAAGCCAATGTCACAGTTCCGTCCATCGCTGGCTCCAGGCTTAGAAGCTCGGAGAGCCTGAACTCAAGATCGATGGGGTAGGTGCGGTCGAAGTGCTCATGGTCGACTACCGTCGTGTCGCGACGCTTCCCCGGATCGTTGTTGCCGAACCCGTTATAGTTCCACGGAACCTCTCCTTGACCTCGGTGCTTGTTGATGAGGAGCCTTTCTGGGGCGACTGCACCAAAATCCTCGTCGACATATAGGCAAGTGAAGCTCATTTCAGTTATGTCGATGTTAGTGCGACCGGAAATCTTCCGAAAATGCTTCTCAATGCGGCGAGGGAGGGAGCGATCGGCTTTGCCGACGTAGACGAGTTTTTCGCCATGGTAGAGCTGATAGACGCCTGGCAAGGGGCGCAGCGACTGGATGTTCTCCATAGTCAATTGAGCGGGTGTCAGATTATCGAGCGCGTCCGCCAATTGGTCACCGAGCGCCTTGGTGATGCTCAGCTTGAACTCGGCGTGGTTCTCCAGACGCACGAAGCGGCTCCCTTCGGTGAGTGATCAGCATCACTCTATCTGGTGAAGCCCATGTGCAGGCTGGGGACTTCAGCGAAGTGTCTTGATTGCCGCCATCTCCGCGGTATGCTTCGCTCATGTCTGAGCTGCGCACCAAGCATGACGAAGTGGGAACCTGTGTCGAGCTGTTCGCCGGTGGTGGTGGCCTCGCCATGGGCGTCCACAACGCTGGCTTCAGACCGCTTCTAGTGAATGAGTACGCCAAGCGCGCTGTCGAAACACTTCAGGCCAACGAGATGCCGGGCGGCGGTGCTTGGCCACTCATTCCGGGTGATGTGCGCAACATTGTCGACCGATTCGAGGACCTCAAGGGGCAGGTCGATATTCTGGCAGGGGGGCCTCCTTGCCAGCCGTTCAGCCTGGGCGGTGTCCATAGGGGCATGGAGGACGAGCGGAACATGTTTCCTGAAATGTTCCGGGCCATCCGGCAAATGCGCCCGAAGGCGGTCATTTGTGAAAATGTTCGCGGTTTGTTGCGTCCCTCCTTCAAGCCGTACTTTGAGTACATCCTCAACGAACTCCGTCTCCCCTTTGTTGAGCGGGAAGCCGGTGCGACTTGGGAAGAGCATAACGAACTGCTTGAGAAACTCCTGGCCAACGATTCTGTACCAGCAGGTGAGCGGTATTGGGTTAAGCCCATTCCGGTGAACGCGGCGGACTTTGGGGTTCCTCAGATCAGGCACCGTGTCATCATTATCGCGTTCCGGGCTGACCTTGGAGTGAACTGGAAGGAATTTGAGCCGCAGCCAGAGTACTCCGACGAAGCTCTGATTGATTCAATGCGTGAAGGGGGGGCATACTGGTCGGAGGAGCGACACGGAACTGTTGATCCCCAGGTCAAGGCACGCGTTATCGCGAACCTTCCGAAGCTGGATTACGCAAATCTGGAGGTTCAGAGGAAACTTAAGCTGAAGCCTTGGCGTACCCTGCGCGACGCGATTGCTGGAATTGACGAGAATGAAGGTAGCCCCCTCCCCTATGTCCCTCTTGACGCCGTAGCTAATAAAAAGCAGGTCGGCGATATCACCGACCACTTTGGTTGGCCGGGGGCGCGTGCGTACGCTGGCCACACGCCCAACGTTCTAGACAGGCCGGCGAAGACAGTGAAGGCCGGAGTTCACGGGGTGCCAGGGGGGGAGTCTGTAATGCAACTCGATGACGTTACTTTCAATGGCACTGGCTTCCGCTACATGACCGTTCGTGAGACTGCGCGTGTCATGACCTTCCCTGACTATTGGCAGCTTGCTGGCCCGCGAGGCGAGAAAATGCGGCAGCTCGGTAATGCCGTCCCAGTGAAGCTCGGCCAGACGTTCGCCGAGGCTGTCGGGGCAGCCCTCAAGTCCGTGGGTGCCCTCGATGCATCGTGGGAGAAGTGATGGCTGACGCCGCGTCTGGGCAGCAGCAGAAGTGGAAAGACCGAATGCCGCCCGAGAGGGCGTACAAAGCTCGTCCTGGGATGTCTAAGGATAAAAGGTCAGCCGAGCAGGATCGTGCGGCTGGCGGCAGGCATCGACGCGCGGTTCCTCTAGGGGATGGTCGATACGCGCGTGGTTCCATCGCGCTACGTCTTTATCGTCGAACTCGGCGTATCCGGGCCTACTTGCGATGGTCCGTCGATGGCGAAACTCAAGAGCGGTACGTGGGCGAGGTTAACGCCGAGACCCGCAATGCGAACCTCGTGTTGGCGTGGGAAGCGGCACGCGCCGCAGGCCAGGTGACTGAGGAAAAACTGCCAGCCACCTCGTCTGCGTCCTCGATATCGGTCCGTGCTGTCATGGCCGCCAACAAGGCGAAAGATACTAAGCCTGAGCGCCTCCTTCGATCCGCCCTCCACCGTAAAGGACTCCGCTACCGTGTGGGAATCCGTCCAGTGCCAGGGTTGCGTCGTACTGCGGATGTAGTGTTTCCGAAGGCCAAGGTGGCTGTTTTCGTTGACGGGTGTTTTTGGCATGGCTGCCCAGAACACCATCGACCAGCGAGAAAGCGTGGCTCCTTCTGGAAAAAGAAGATCGAAGGTAATCGGGATCGAGATGCCGCGACCAACGTCGCACTACATGAGGCCGGTTGGACAGTTGTGCGGGTCTGGGAGCACGAAGACGTTGACGAGGCCGCAGAACGGATTCTCAACATGGTCAGGGCTGGGAGCTTGACAAGCTAAGTCGCGTGCCTTCTAGGCATGTTGCGACTGGCACTGCAGCTCGGATCGGGCGCGTGCGCTAGCTCCGTTCTCTGGAAGAGGGCGTGAGGCGCACACGTCCGTCAGTATTGACGACCCGGCGAGGTTCGACAATGATCAGGAAGAGGTGAGGTTTTCCCACCTCGAGCTGGTGCTTGGCGCGGTGGGTAGCGCGGGTGGCCGGTCGCATGCGGCTACCGAAAATTTTTCGTTTCTTCGAGTGGTCTCCGCCGCAATGCGGCTGACAGTGGAAGCCGAGACCGACTGCGCCTGTTGCGCGAAAGAGTCTAGAACGAAGAGGGCTCGACTGGTTAATGTTTGACCCATGCCACTTCGTGATCTGCTCATCCGAATCGCGGCTATCTACGATGCCACTGCTCTGGCGTCTAAGGACGTACCGGGGCAGGCTCTTCTCCGTAGTGTGAAGGAAAGGGAAGATCTGCCATTGCCGCCTGGCTTCACCGCAGACGGGCATGGCGGCCAGGGCTTCGCTAGTGGCACTCCTTGGATCGGTGTGTACGATCCCGCGATCAACACGGAACCGCATGATGGTCTGTACCTGGCCTATATCTTCAGCGCAGATTTGTCGGCAGTGACACTGACGCTGCAACAGGGTGTGACGAGCCTGAAGAAGAGCATCCCGCGACGCTCAGAACTTCGGCGTGAGCTTCAGACCCGCGCGCAGCGTTTGCGCGCGGCTCTCCCACCGGCCTCGATGCTGAATTGGAGTCACCAACCGGTGTTTGGTTCCGGCGACTGGCGCCCCCGGTCGTATGAGGCGGGCAGCGTGATAGCGCGGCGCTATGAAATTGCGAAACTTCCGACAGAAGAGATGCTTGCCGCAGATTTACTGGAGGCGTCGAAGTTTCTGCGTGACGTGACTGTGGCACAGCGGATCCATCTTCAGATGCCGGACGCAGCGGATCCTCGAGTGGAGTACCTCCCCGAGGAACACTCAGCAAGCGACGCCCTTGACGGTTTCTGCCCAAAGGACAGCAGTGATTACTACGTCCACATTCAAGGGGGCAAGCGTCGAAGGACGAGGCGCCATGAAGCGCTGATCGCAGACTTCGGGTACCACTCGGTCACTTGTGGATACACCCCCATCGTTGCCGGCATGCACCCACGCGACTTGGTTTTGCGACGCGGCGACGGAAGCGTTCAGCGGAGCTGGCTAGTGGAAGGGAAGACTGTAAAGAACGGAAACACCACAAACGCTGTGCGCCAGGCCGTGGCCCAGCTCTTCGAGTATAGTCACTTCTGGCATGAAAAGCGTGGGGAACTTAAACCTTATCTTATAGCTCTCTTCACCGAGGGTATAGGGCACTACGCGGAGTACCTGGAAGATCATGGTATAGGTTCCGTCTGGCGCTCAGGTGACGGTTGGGGCGGCTCGCCCCGGGCTGCTTCATGGGGCCTTGTGAATAACGACTCTATGTAGCTGAATTACCTGACAGAAGTAAGGCATAGTGCAGTTAACTTGCTCTGCTGGCTGGGCGGGTTGCTACCGCACTTTCTGGGCCGCCCGCTTCCTGGCCAGTGTCGTGCCTCCGCGGCCCGCCTCAAGGGCGCTTCACTCCGCTGCGCTGCGTTTCGCGTCGGCTGGCGCCGATGGCCCTTCGGGCCACCCTTGACCCGGGCCGCTCCGGCACGGGAGAGAAGCGAGCGGGCGGCCCGGGATGAGCGGGGGCAGAGGGTCGTAGCGCAGGGGTGAGGTGCCCAGGCGCTCGGGGATTGCGGGCGCGTCAGCGTCTCCGGGCACGCCGGGTCGGCTCGGCGGCGGTCTGCCGGTGGTCGTTGCGCCCTGTTGGACTCAGGCAGTGCTGCCGTGGCACTCCCCGTAAGCCCGGCCCGAGTCGCACCAGCAAGGTGCCCCCTGCTGCGGCGGCCAGGCCACCGCCCGCCCCCGGGCCGCCAGTGTCGTCGCGTACTGGGGAAGCAGCGTCGCGTCGCCCGGGGACGTGCCCTCCGAAGCCGCGAAGGCCTCGTACGACGGGACCGTGCCTGTGACGATGCCGAGGTTCGGCGTGCCGGAGGAGGAGAGTTCGCGGAGGGCGCGCTCTATCGAGGCGAGGTGCTCGTCGTGGGAGGGGTACTCCGGTGCCAGCGTCGGGTACGCGTCGAGGAGTTCTCGGAGTTCCTCCGCCGGCCAGTGGAGGATCGCCACCGGGAACGGGCGGGAGAGGGCCTCGCGGTAGGCGCCCAGTTCCGCGCGGAGGCGGAGGATCTCCGCTTCCAGTTCCGCCGGGTTCTCGGAGCCGAGGGACCACACGCGCTTGGGGTCGTGGAGTTCGTCCAGGGAGACCGGGAGCGAGTGGACCGTGTCGGCCAGGGCGTCCCACTCGTCGTGGGAGCGGCCCAGCATGCGGCGGACCCGGTGGCGGCCGAAGAGGAGCGGGTGGGTCGGCTGCGGGGGCTGTGCCACGTCCGTCAGGAGGAGGCGCACGGCCTCCGTGAAGGTGTCGTGCGCCGCTTCCAGCTCGTCGTGGGACTCCAGGGACTCGGCCACGATCACCCAGGGGGCCGGGTCCCGCGGGGCCGAGGCGCGGACGCCCTCGATGATCGCCCGGGCCTCGGCCTCGTGGCCGTACTCCCAGAGGTTCGAGGCCTTGAGCGCCCGGATCAAGTGGGGGTTGTCGAGGCCCTCGGAGGAGGACAGGAGGCGGTCGTAGAGCTTCGTCGCGCTGGGGCGGTCGCCGGAGAGTTCCAGGTGGGCCGCTGCTCGCAGCAGCAGGGCCTCGGCGTCCTCGGGATACAGGCCGGCGGTCCGCTCCAGGCGTGCCGCCTCGGCGGTGTGGTCGACGTTTTCGGCAGGCGTGTCGGGGCGCATGGGGGACACCGTACTGCCGGGAGGTGACGAGCGTGAGAGATGCGCAGGCCAGACCCCCGGCCGACTCTCACGCTCATCACCAGGGCTTTACGGTTCGCTCCGAACCGTCGCCGAGTCCGGCTACAGCGTCACGTTGTCTATCTGGAGCGTTTGGACCGACTTTGCCGCGAATGGGACGCTTACCGATTTGCCGTTCAGGCGGATGTCCGAGCGCGGGGTGTAGAGGTCGCCGCCTCCCGTCGTCACCGTGTTCCAGCGGGGCACCAGGCCTCCGGAGCCGCCCGTCACCGTGGTGAAGCGGGAGAGGTCGAAGGTGAGGGTCTGGGCGGAGGTGGCCGTGTTCACGGCGACGATCACCAGGCGGCGGGCCGTCGCGTCGTAGGCCGCCACCGCGTAGCTGACGCCCGTGTCCAGGATCGTCATGCCGGGGCGGATGTGGCGGCTGAACTGGGCCAGGACGTAGTGCTTGGTCTGGACGGTGGTCGGCTGGAGGGTGTTCGCGTCGTAGGCGATCATCGCCCAGCCCGTCGACGGGTCCATGACCTGCCAGTAGCACCAGGCCGTGGGGTGCAGCCAGCGGAAGTCGTAGCAGAGGTTCGACGCCATGGTCAGGCCCGTGCCGTCGCTGTCGCCCGTCTCGGAGTTCCACAGCTTCTTGCGGGACGTCGTCACCACGTCCGTGTAGAGGAGGTCGCGGCGGCCGCCCGAGCCCTGGTAGCCGTGCACGTTGACCTGGGAGACCAGGGCCTTGGTCGAGGAGTTGAAGGATGCCCACGTGGAGCGGGCGGTGTCGTAGTTCGTTTCGTCCGAGGCCGCGATGCGGACGCCGGTCAGGCCGCGCTTGTCCAGTTCGCTGCGCATGTACGGGAGGACGGCCGCCTGGACCGCCGGGTCCATGTGGCAGCCCTCCTGCGTGCCGGTCGCGGTCCACCAGGTGGAGGCCGGCTCGTTGAAGGGGTCGACCGTCGCGAAGTTCACGCCCCAGTTCGACTTCGCGTACAACGCCGTCGCCGCCAAGTGCGAGGCGTGCTGGCGGTAGTTCCAGGTCTGCAGGTTGTTGCCGCCGCCGGCCGCGCCCGAGGGGTTGTGGTTGCTGCACATCCACCACATGGGGGAGTTGGCGAAGAGTTCCGTGATCGCGCCGCGCTGTGTCGCCTTCACCAGCATCGCGCGCTGGTTGGCGTCCGCCGTCCACTTCCAGGCCGAGGAGGTGGGGTCCTCGTTGTTCCAGTCCTGCCAGAAGCCCTCGATCTGCTTGAAGCCGGGGATGTTGGGCGACTCCACCATCGTCTCGCCGCCGACGCTGTTCCAGCTGCACGCGCCGAGGTTGTAGCGGGCGATGTTCAGACCCAGGCCGGGGAGCGATCTGCCGTTGTACGTCACCGACTTGGTGGTGAAGAACAGGTCGGCGAAGTCGTCCCGGGCGCCGAAGACGTTGGCCCACCAGGCGAGGGAGGTGCCCCAGCCCTCCCAGGTGCCGTACGTGGTCGAGGGGTTGACGGCGATCGTGGCGTCCGCGTGCGCGGTGCCCGTCGCGAGGGCGCTGCCGAGGAACGTACCTCCTGCTGCGGCCAGCAGGGATCTGCGTCGTATCACGGCTCCTCCGTAAAGGAATCGGGGCAGGCGCCGGTCCCCGGCCCGGCGTCGCGAATGGCTGTCCCGTTCATGACGACGGGCTCATGGCATCGAGAAGCATCGGGTGCGGCGGGTGGGTTGTCGAGAGTTCCGACGAACCTTTCTCAAACCCGTGTACGAAGTGGCGGTGTCGCTGGGGACCCGTTCGGCCGGGCGATCCCGCACGAGGATCCGTTCGGGCGGGCGATGCTGTATAACGAACAGCAGGGCATGTACACGTATGAGAGGAGGGGCAGCCGGATGAACCGCGGTTGGACGACTCTGCGTCCCGCGCTCGCGCTGCTCTTCCTGATCGTCGAGGTGGCGCTGCTCGACACCGGCAGCCTCTCCGCCACCGTCGCCCTGGCCGCGACCGCCGCGGCCTCCGCCGCCCTCGCGGTCTGCGCCGTCGTCGCCTCACGCTGCGCGCCCACCGTGCCGCGCACCCGAGTGCGTACGGCCATCCGCGACCGGGATCGCCGTACGGCCTTCCTGCCCCAGCGCGATCCCGACGCCCGGGGGCGCACGCGCCCCCGCGCACCCGGACACGCCCTCCGGGCGACCGTCGCGTAGGGAACCTCGCGGAGCTTTCAAGGAACTCCAGGAGCTGACCCCGCGCGGGTCGTCATGCCGCCATGTCTCCATCCGGCACGACGAGACCCCCGGAGGGCTCACCCATGTCCGTCTTCGCCACCCTGGTCGAGCGACTCGCCGACCTGCTCCAGCCGCTGTTCGGCGCCTCCGCGGCCGCCGCCGCGATCGTCCTGTTCACCGCGCTCGTACGACTCCTCGTCCACCCCCTGTCCCGGGCCGCCGCGCGCGGCCAGAAGGCCCGCACCGCGCTCCAGCCGAAGATCGCCGAGCTGCGGAGGAAGCACGGCCGGAACCCCGAGAAGCTCCAGAGGGCCGTGCTGGAACTGCACGCCGAGGAGAAGGTGTCGCCGCTGGCCGGCTGCCTGCCCGGGCTGCTCCAGGTGCCCGCGTTCTTCCTGCTCTACCACCTGTTCTCCAGCGACACGATCGGCGGGAAGGCCAATGAGCTGCTCGGCCACCGGTTGTTCGCCGCGCCGCTGGGGGAGCGGTGGGTGGACGCGCTCGACGGCGGTCTCCTCGGCGGCGCGGGGCTCGTGTACGCCGGGCTGTTCGTCGTCGTCGCCTGCGTCGCCGTGTTCAGCTACCGCCTCAGCAAGCGCATGATGGCCGCGAACCCGGTCGTCCCGGCCGGGGACGGGGAGCAGGTGCCGGGAATGGGGGCGGTGACCAGGGTGATGCCGTTCATGTCGTTCTTCACGCTCGTCACCGTGGCCGTCGTGCCGCTGGCCGCCGCGCTGTACGTGGTGACCAGCACGACGTGGAGCGTCGTCGAGCGGGCCGTTCTGTACCGGTAGCCGGTCTGCTGTACCGGTAGCCCGGTCGTGGTCGGTGAGGTGACGGTCCAGTACGTGAACGGGGTATTGCGGAGTGCACGCCCAGCTTGGAGGATCGACCAGTCCTCCGATGGCTGCCCCGCCGCATCCGGGTCACGCTCGTCGGGCGGGCGCCCGCGATCGAGGGAGACGTGATCATGAAGCTGCTGCGAGTCGGTACGGCGGGGGCGGAGCGGCCCGCGCTGCTCGACGCCGAGGGGACCCTGCGGGACCTCTCGGGCGTCATCGCGGACGTGGACGGCGCGCTGCTCGCCGACGCGGCCGGGCTCGGCCGGATCAGGGCCGCCGCCGACGCCGGCGAGCTGCCCGCGCTGGACGCCACCGGGCTGCGGATCGGACCGCCGCTGGGGCGGATCGGCAAGATCGTCTGCATCGGGCTGAACTACCACGACCACGCGCGCGAGACGGGCGCAGAGCCGCCCGCCGAGCCGGTCGTCTTCATGAAGGCGCCGGACACGGTCGTCGGGCCGCACGACACCGTCCTCGTGCCGCGCGGGTCCCTCAAGACCGACTGGGAGGTCGAGCTGGCCGTCGTCATCGGACGTACGGCCAGGTACCTGGAGTCCGAGGAGGAGGCCCTCGCGCACGTCGCCGGGTACGCCGTCGCGCACGACGTGTCCGAGCGGGAGTTCCAGATCGAGCGGGGCGGGACCTGGGACAAGGGGAAGAACTGCGAGACGTTCAACCCGCTGGGACCGTGGCTGGTGACGGCGGACGAGGTGCCCGACCCGCAGGCGCTGTCCCTGAAACTGTGGGTCAACGGGGAGCTGAAGCAGGACGGGACGACGGCCGAGCAGATCTTCTCGGTGGCGGAGGTCGTGCGGTACCTCAGCCAGTTCATGACCCTGTACCCCGGCGATGTGATCAACACGGGGACGCCGGCGGGGGTGGCGCTGGGGGCGCCCGAGCCGAAGCCGTTCCTTCGGGCCGGGGATGTCGTGGAGCTGGAGATCGAGGGGCTGGGGCGGCAGCGGCAGGAGTTCAAGGAAGCCTGAGAGGCGGGGAGCTGCGGAAGTGTCGGCGGCCGCGGGCCGTGTGTGGCTTGTCGCGCAGTTCCCCGCGCCCCTGAGGAAGGTCCCCCGCGGCCCTGAAGACAGCTCTAGTCCAGCAGAGCCGCCAGCTCGCGCCACGCCTTCCTCGGGAGGGCGTCGCGCGGCTCCTCGTTCACCACCTGGAGGGCGACGTGGTCCGCGCCCGCCTCGAAGAAGGCGTCTATCTTGGCGCGGATCGCCGTATCGTCGCCCCAGGCGAACAGGGCGTCGACCAGGCGGTCGCTGCCGCCGTCCTCGAGGTCGTCCTCGGTGAAGCCGTGCCGGAGGAAGTTGTTGGTGTAGTTCGGCAGGGGGAGGTAGGTCTCCAGGAACTCGCGGGCCAGGGCGCGGGCCCGGCCCGGGTCCGTCTCCGGGACCACCGCGAGTTCGGGGGCGAGCAGGGGGCCTTCGCCCAGGGCCTCGCGGGCGTGGGCGGTGTGCTCCGGGGTGACCAGGTAGGGGATCGCCCCCGCGGAACGGTCGCGGGTCAGCTTCAGGCTTTTCGGGCCGAGGGCGGCCAGGACCCGGCGGTCCGCGGGCATCCCGGCGGCGTCCAGGCCGTCCAGGTACGACACGAGGGCCGAGTACGGACGCCGGTACTGCTCCGCGAGCCGGGCGTGGCTCACGCCGAGGCCGAGCACGAAACGGCCGGGCTGCGTGGACTCCAGCTCGGCGAAGGCCGCGGCCGTGGCGTCCGCCTCGTGCTGCCAGATGCTCTGGATGCTGGTGCCGACGGTGAGCCGCGAGGTCGCCTCGATCAGCGGGGCGGCGTGGGCGGCGGAGGTGTTGCCGCCCAGCCAGACGGCCCCGTAGCCGAGTTCCTCCAGTTCGGCGGCGGCCTCGGCGAGTTCGCCGCGCCGGTCCGGGTCCTCCGAGCGCAGGCCCACGCTCCAGATGCCGTACCGGCCGACGGTCTCCTTCAGGGCTGTGGTCATGGGGTGCGATCCCTCCGATTGGGCACCGTGCTTGATCATGCGTACGCAGGTGCCAACCGGAGGGATCCGGCACGCATTCCGTCCCGCTAGCGGCCGTTGCCCAGGAACTGCTCCAGCGCCTCCACCACCAGGCGGTGGTCCTGGAGTTGGGGCAGCCCGGACACCGTCACCGCGCCGATCACGCCGACGCCCTCGACGGTGATGGGGAAGGAACCGCCGTGGGCCGCGTACGTGTCGGGGTCGAGGCGCGAGGACTCCTCGAACGTCGTGCCCTTGGCGCGGAAGCGGGCGCCGACCAGGTAGGAGGCGGAGCCGTAGCGCTCGACCACCCGGCGCTTGCGGGCGATCCAGGCGTCGTTGTCGGGGGTGGAGCCGGGCAGCGCCGCGTGGAAGAGCTGCTGGCCGGAGCGGTGGATGTCGATGGCGACCGGGGCCTGCCGCTCCCGGGCCAGCTCCACGAGGAGGGAGCCGAGCGCCCAGGCGTCGTCGTGGGTGAACTGGCGGAAGACCAGGAGGCGTTCCTGCTTCTCCAGCTCCTCCAGGCTCGGGGTGAGCTCCGGGTGGAACTTCGGGGTCAGCTCCTGGCTGTGTGAGGGGTTGCTCTTGTGGGTCACAGGGTCACCGTCACCTTCTCGCGGGCCGAACGACGGGCGGCCTCCAGTACGTCCAGGGCGGCGGCCGCCTCCCGCGCGGTCACCGGGTTCGGGGCGCCCTCCAGCAGGGCCTTCGCCACGGCCGCATAGTAGGCGGGGTAGTCGCCGGGGAGGGTCGGTTCGGGGCGGCCGCCGCCGGTCATCGGGGACTCGCCGGCGCCCACGCGGCCCCACAGCGACTCGGGCTCCGCGCCCCAGTCCGGGCCGGGGCGCCGTCCCTCGCGCAGGGCCGCCTCCTGGGGGTCCAGGCCGTACTTCACGTACCCCGCCCGCGAGCCCAGGACCCGGAAGCGCGGGCCGAGCTGGGCGGTCGTCGCGGAGACGTAGAGGTGGGAGCGGACGCCGCTCTCGTGCGTGATCGCGATGAACGTGTCGTCGTCCGTCTCGGCGCCCGGGCGGCGGATATCCGACTCCGCGTACACGGCCGCGGCCGGGCCGAAGAGGACCAGGGCCTGGTCGACGACGTGGCT
Source organism: Streptomyces olindensis (assembly GCF_040645895.1). NCBI lineage: Bacteria > Bacillati > Actinomycetota > Actinomycetes > Kitasatosporales > Streptomycetaceae > Streptomyces > Streptomyces olindensis. The sequence continues at coordinate 118,249 of NZ_JBEYZD010000009.1, forward strand.
GCCGAGATCGTAGAGCAGACCTCCGATCTCTGCCGGGTCGCCGGACTCGCGCCAGCCGCCCTTCAGTTGGGGGCGCCAGCGCTCGAAGCGGGATTCGAACCGCTGCACGTCGCCCAGCTCGCCCTCGTCGATGAGCTTGCGCAGGGTGAGGAAGTCGTTGTCCCAGCGGCGGTTCTGGAAGACGGAGAGGAGCAGACCGCGCTCCTCGGCCAGGGCGGCGAGCTCGCGGGCCTCGGCCGCCGTGCCGGCGACGGGCTTGTCGACCACGACCGGCAGGCCGGCCTTGAGAGCGGTGGTCGCGAGCGGCACATGCGTCTTGTTCGGGGACGCGACGACGATCAGGTCCAGCTCGGCGGCCCGGTCGAACAACTCGTCGGGCGAGGCGGCGAGGCGTACGTCCGGGAACTCGGCGCGGGCCTGCTGCTGCCGTTCCGGGTTCGAGGTGACCACCGTGTCGAGGGCGAGGCCCTCGGTGGCGGCGATCAGCGGGGCGTGGAAGACGGAGCCGGCGAGGCCGTAGCCGACGAGGCCGACGCGGAGGGGCGAGCCGGGGGCTGTGCCGAGGGGTGTGCCAGTCATGCCACCCACTTTCGCAACGCTGTTGCCAAAGTGCAAGCGCCGGGGACAATGGGGGCGTGAACAGGGCGGACGACGGCAAGGGCGGGATGAAGGGCATGCGCGTCACCGGCAGCAGCAGTGGCAGCGGGGGTGGGGGTGGGGCCAGGGGCGGGGCGAACCTGCTCGCCCTGCGCAGCCACAACACCGCGCTGGTGCTCGACCTGCTGCGGACCGCCGGTGCCGACGGCATCAGCCGGCTCGAACTCGCCGAGCGGACCGGTCTCACCCCGCAGGCCGTCAGCAAGATCACGGCCCGGCTGCGGGAGGACGGGCTCGCGGCGGAGGCGGGCCGGCGGGCCTCCACGGGAGGCAAGCCGCGCACGGTGCTGCGGCTGGTGCCCGAGGCGGGGCACGCGGTCGGGGTCCATCTGGACCGGGACGAGGTGCGGGCCGTCCTCGTGGACCTGCGGGGGACGGTGGTGGGCGAGCGGCGGGCCGTGCTGGACCTGGGGGCGGGAGCGGAGGCCGTCCTGGGGGCGGTGCGGGAGACGGTGGCCGAGGTGCTGCCCACCGGGCTCGGCCGGGCCGCCCCGCTCGGGGCGGGCGTCGCGCTGCCCGGGCCGCTCGACCACGCCCGGGGCGTGCTGCACCGCGTGACCGGATTCCCCGAGTGGGACGGCTTTCCGCTGCGGGAGGCGCTGACGGGCCGGCTCGGGGTGCCGGTCGTGGTCGACAAGGACACCAACGCGGCCGCGCTCGGCCTGGCCGCCGCGGGTGAGGGCGGCTCCTTCGCCTACCTGCACCTCGGTACGGGGCTGGGGGCCGGGCTGGTGATCGGCGGACGCGTGCACCGGGGGGCCCGGACCGGGGCGGGGGAGTTCGGCCATCAAGTCATCCAGCTGGACGGCCCGCCGTGCACCTGCGGCGACCGGGGCTGCGTCGAGGCGCTGTGCCTCGGCGCGGTGGCGCGCGGCGACCTGGAGGAGGCGGCGCGGGTGCTGGGCGCCGGGGCGGCGAACCTGGTCGGCCTGCTCGACATCGACGTCGTCCTCCTCGGCGGCCGTACGGTGGCCGCGGCTCCGGAGGCGTTCGTGCGCGGTGTCGGCGCGGTGCTGGGGGACCGGGCCCGGCGGACGGGCCAGGACGCCGTGCCGGTACGACTCGCCCCCGGCGGCGGAGGGACCGTGGCGGCGGGGGCGGCTCAGCTGGTGCTGGGGCCGGTGTTCGGGCGCGGGGTCGGCTGAGGCGTCTGTCGGGGGTGGGCGGCGGCGGAGCGGCATCCGGGTCACACGTCGGCGCCGTGGTGGGGGTGTCCGGCCGGGGTGTTGGTGTCTTGGTCGGGGCATGCGGGCCGCCTGCCCGGGCCCTGGGCGGGGTGCCGTGCGGCATCCGGGTCACACATCGGGCGCCGTGGTGGGGTTTTCCGGCCGGGGTGTTGGTGTCGTGGTCGGGGCATGCGGGCCGCCTGCCCGAGTCCTGGGCGGGGTGCCCTGCGGCACCCGGTCACACATCGACGCCCTGGGCGGGGCGCCGTGCCCCGGTCGCTGCCCCGGGCCGGTGCCGGGGTTCTGGGCCGTCCCCGTCCCCGTCCCGGTCACCGCCCCCGGGCCGGCTCCGGCACCCTCGCCCGTCCCCGGCCGGTGCCGGCGCTGTGACCCCTCCGCCTCAGTCGCTGCCCCGGGCCGGTGTCGGGGTTCTGGGCCGTCCCCGTCCCGGTCACCGCCCCCGGGCCGGCTCCCGCACCCTTGCCCGCCCGCGGGCCGGCTCCGGCACCCTCGCCCGCCCCGGCCGGTGTCGGCGCTGTGGCCCCTCCGCCTCAGTCGCTGCCCCGGGCCGATGTCGGGGTTCTGGGCCGTCCCCGTCCTGGTCGCCGTCCCCGGGCCGGCTCCCGCACCCTTGCCCGCCCCCGAGTCGGCTCCCGCACCCGCCCCGGGGCCGACCCCGGCACCCCCGCCCGCCCCCGGCCGGTGTCGGCGCCGTGGCCCCTCCGCCTCAGTCGCTGCCCCGGGCCGGTGTCGGGGTTCTAGGCCGTCCCCGTCCTGGTCACCGCCCCCGGGCCGGCTCCCGCACCCTTGCCCGCCCGCGGGCCGGCCCCGGCACCCCCGCCCGCCCCCGGCCGGTGTCGGCGCCGTGGCCCCTCCGCCTCAGTCGCTGCCCCGGGCCGGTGCCGGGGTTCTAGGCCGTCCCCGTCCTGGTCACCGCCCCGGGCCGGCTCCTGCACCCTTGCCCGCCCGCGGGCCGGCTCCCGCACCCTCGCCCGCCCCCGGGCCGGCTCCCGCACCCTCGCCCGCCCCCGGGCCGGCTCCCGCACGCTCGCCCGCCCCCGAGTCGGCTCCCGCACCCGCCCCGGGGCCGGCCCCGGCACCCCCGCCCGCCCCGGCCGGGAAGATCCTGGCCAGGTGGTAATCCAGCACCCTCCGCACGTCCGGGAGGGAACGGCGGTCGTGCAGGACGTCCAGGCCCAGCCCGACGGCCCCCGACACCAGGAGGTCCGCCTCGTGTGTCCGGTCGATGCCCGGTGCCGTCGCCCCGGCTGCCTCGGCCACGCCGATGATGTCCGCGACGAGCCGTTCCAGCGGCTGCTCGGCGGCCAGGAAGACCGCCGCGAGCGCGGGATCGGTCAGGCTTCGCGCGTAGTACGCCGTGAACACGCGCAGGGCGAAGGCGCGCTGGTCGTCCAGCGGCAGGAACTCGTCCAGCACCGCCCGCAGCAGGGCGCACGGGTCCGTCATGTCGTACGGGATGCGCGCCCGGGCCAGCCGCTCGTTCTCCTCGTGCAGCAGGCGCAGCGCGTCCACGAGGAGGGCGTGCTTGGAGTCGAAGTGGTACTGCACGACCCGCAGCGACACCCTCGCCTCGGCCGCGATCCTGCGCATGCTCGCGGCCTCCAGGCCCTGCCCGGCCGCGATGCGCCACACCGCCTCGGCGATCCGCAGCCGCTGCCGCGCCCGGACGTCCGTCGGCCGGGACACCGGCGGTGTGCCCGGCTCGGGCAGCGGCTGCCGGCGCCGGCGGTAGGCCCGGGCCTGACAGCTCCGGGAGCAGTAGACGGGCGGACGCCCCCGCTCCGGGCGGACCAGCCGCGCGCCGCACACCGGGCACCTCTTTTCGTCACGCACGCCTTCACGATAGCGCGACGAGAAAGTGTGACGTAAGTAGAGGATTAGCCCCTGTGGTAGGGGAATTCATCTCCGGCCATTGATACGTTCGTAACGTCACTCCTCGCGAAAGGAAGACCATGAAGTACGACCTCCTGCAAGTCCTCGGCATGGTGGTGCTGGTCGTCTGCGCCCAGGCGCTCGTCCGGCTCCTCGTCGACCACGGGGATCGGGGCCTGCTGGGCGACCTTCCCGGCGGCTTCGGCCCGCTGCTGCTGACCTACGCGGCCCTCACCGCCACCGGCGCCGCCCTGACCGGCTGGGCCCACTCCCGCGCGAAGGCCCTCGGGCGTCGCTAGGGCCTGGAAGCTGTCCGCCGACCGGGCGGATCCGCGCCGCCGTTCGGGCCTGTTTGCGGCGACATCCGCGCGGGGTCCTTCCGTTCCGGCAAGGTCTCAGATCCATGCGACTCTGCACGCCCGCTCGCCTCTGCCTGGCGGCGACCGCCGCCGTCCTGCTCACTGGTGCTCATCCGGCGTACGCGGACGACCCGGCGCCCGCCTGCGCCGCGCCCGACGACCACACCTTCCCGCTCACCACCCGCATCCACGGCGGGCCGGACTCCTATACGGCCGGGGGCGGCTTCGGGACCTGGTACCTCGATCTGACCAACACGACCGACCGGACCTGCTCCGGCATCCACCCCGTCGTCGTGCTCGTCGACGACCGGCGCGCCATGGAGCCGTCCCAGCCGCGGCTGGAGTTCTTCGAGGGGGCCCGGGCCCGCCCCGTGCGGTTCGAGAAGACCGGCGAGGACGAACTCGTCGGGGCGTTCGCGGACGACGCGGGCGGCTTCGGCGGGTTCACCGTCGGCCCCGGCAGGACCGTCACCGTGAAGGTGCGGCTCGCGGTCACCTCGGACGCCGTGGCCAACGACGTCACCGCGAACGCGGCCGTCGTACAGCGGCACGACGACGACGGTGACTGGGTGGGGCAGTCCGACGACTACCGGTTCCGTATCGAGGGCGGCGGGACGGGGGACGACGGCGGCACCGGCACCGTGCCTGAGGGCGACGCCACCGCCCCGCCCCGCGAGGACCGGTTCCCCTTCGCCGAGGAACTGGCCCGCACCGGAACCGGCGGCCAGATCGCCGCGGTCGCCGCGGCCCTGCTGCTCGCCGGAGGCGGGGCACTGCTCCTCGCGCGCCGCCGTCACTGAACCGCCGTCCCGCCTGTCGGAATGCCGTGAGCGGCCCATTCCGCAAGATCCCGCCACTGTTTAGGCTGGGGCGACGCAGGACCGCGTACGGCAGGGAGATCCCGCACATGGCAGACCGCAAGCCCATCGAGTCGTGGCTCACCGACATGGACGGGGTGCTCATCCACGAGGGCGTGCCGATCCCCGGCGCCGACGCCTTCCTGAAGAAGCTGCGCGAGTCCGGGAAGCCCTTCCTGGTGCTCACCAACAACTCGATCTACACCCCGCGCGACCTGCACGCCCGGCTGCGCCGCATGGGCCTGGAGGTGCCGATCGAGAGCATCTGGACCTCGGCCCTGGCCACGGCCCAGTTCCTGGACGACCAGCGGCCGGGCGGCTCGGCGTACGTCATCGGCGAGGCCGGGCTGACCACCGCGCTGCACGACATCGGCTACATCCTGACCGACCACGAGCCGGACTACGTCGTGCTCGGCGAGACCCGCACGTACTCCTTCGAGGCCATGACGAAGGCGGTCCGGCTCATCCTCGGCGGCGCCCGCTTCATCTGCACCAACCCCGACGAGACCGGCCCGTCCACCGAGGGCCCGCTGCCCGCGACCGGCGCGGTGGCCGCGCTGATCACCCAGGCCACCGGCAAGAAGCCGTACTTCGCCGGAAAGCCGAACCCGCTGATGATGCGGACCGGACTGAACGCCATCGGGGCGCACTCCGAGACCAGCGCGATGATCGGCGACCGCATGGACACCGACGTGCTGGCCGGCATGGAGGCCGGGATGCAGACGTTCCTGGTGCTCACCGGCCTGACCCGGCCCGACCAGGTCGACGGCTTCCCGTACCGGCCGTCGCAGGTCGTGGACTCGATCGCGGACCTGGTCGACCGGGTCTGACCCCGGCCCCGGCGGACGCGTCCCGGGACTCAAACCCGTCGTCACCCGTACGGAGTAGCCGCCGCGTCCCTGCGGATGCGGCGGGCGACCGCGCGGGGGAGGCTCCAGGCGTCTGGAGGTTCACGATGGGTTCCCTGAGAGTCACTCTCTGCACGACCGTCCTGGCCGCGGCCGCCCTGACACCGGTGGCGTACGCGGCGGACACGGGGGGCGTCTCGGTGTTCCCGGCGACCCCCGCGCCCGGCAGTGACGTCGCCCTCCGGGTGACCGGCTGCGCGCAGCGGACGGCCGTCGCCGCGTCGGCGGCGTTCGTCGCGGACGCCCGGCTCACCGTCACCGACGGCGCGCGCGAGCTGACCGGCGAGAGCCGGGTCCGCTCCACGCTCACGGCGGGGACGTACGCCGTGAAGGTCACCTGCGGGGACGCCGAACGAACCGGCACGCTCACGGTCCGGGACGGCGACCGGCGGCGCGCCGTTCCGGGCGCCGCCGGACAGTCGGCCGCCGCCGCAGCCGGGGCCGACGGGCAGTCGGCCGCACCGGGAGCCGGCGACGAATCGTCCGGGCCCGAGGCGTCCGTGCCGCCGGGTCCGCACGCCTCCCCCGTCGCTCCCGTGCGGGCGGGCGGCGGGGGCGCCGCCGACCTGGTCGCCGCCGAGGAACGCGGGGCCGGGCCGGGCACGGCCCAGGGTGTGACCGGCCTGGTGCTCGCGGGAGTGGCCGCGGTGGTCGTCGCGCTGGGCGGTGTCCGCCGGAGCCGCGGAACGGACTGACCATGTCCGACCAGGAACAGAGGTTCTCCGTGGGCACCGGCCGCCTGCTGGCCGGCGTCGCCTGGGTCGTGCTGCTGCTCGGGCTGTGGCTGTGGGGCCGCGAGGTCACCGACGTACGGCACGGCATCTCCGCCCCCACCACCGGCGACATGGCGGCGGCCGGCCGGCCCCCGGACGTGAAGCTGCCCCCCGCCCACCGCCCCCTCACCGACGCGCTGCCGCAGCGCGTCGACATCCCCGGGCTCGGCGTCCAGGCACCCATCGTGGCGCGCGGCCTGGACGCGCGCGGGGCGCTCGACCCGCCGCCGTACGACCAGCCGGGCGTGGTCGGCTGGTACGCGGGCGGCGTGGCCCCCGGGGCGCCCGGCACCGCGCTGCTGGTCGGCCACGTCGACACCGACACCCGCCCGGCCGTCTTCTACAAGGTCAGCGCCATGCGGCCGGGCCAGACGATCCGGGTGATCCGGGCCGACGCCAAGGTCGCCGAGTTCACCGTCGAGTCGGTCCAGGTCCTCACCCGTGACCGCTTCGACGCCCACCAGGCGTACGGCCCGCGCCAGTCGGGCCGGGCCGAGCTGCGGCTGGTCACCTGCGGCGGCAGCTTCGACCGCGCGACCCGCAGCTACACGGCGAACGTGGTGGTGTCGGCGTACCTGACGGGGACCGGCCTGTGAGGCGCCCACCCAGCCCGGTCGACGGCCCGCTCCCCCTGAAGCCGCCGACCGGGCCGGTCCTCGACCGCGCGCGCACGGGCTGCGGGAGTAACCCGGCGAGCTGCGCGGGAGGCCGCGGGAGCACGGTGGGTGAATCTCTGGCCGGAGCCCGGGCCCGGCTGAGAAGACTCTAGAACCAAAGGGCCGCCCGGGCCTAGAGGTTGAATAACGCCAAGTCCCGATACGGTGGCTCTGCGTCATCCGCGCAGGTCGGGTTCGGCTCGTGGGTGCAGCGGGACGTATGTCAGGATTGAGACTTGGAACGGTGCACCCAAGGGGGAGTTGGATGTACGGCAGCAGGGGGGAAGGGGCGTCCGCGGGGAGGCGGATGTCCGCAGTGGTGCTGGGGGCGGCACTGCTGATCACGGGGTGTTCCTCGGACGGCGGGGGAGACGAACCGGACAAGAGCGCCGCTGATTCAGGCGCCGGGATCACCCAACAGCCCAAGGAGACCGCCCCGTTCTGGGTCAACCCGGACGGCACCGCGGCCCGGCAGGTCGCCGCCCTGGAGAAGTCCGGCAAGGAGCAGGACGCCGAGGAGATCCGCAAGATCGCCGAGCAGCCGGTCGCCGAGTGGATCGGCCCGGACAACCCCCAGGAGCAGACCCGGGGCTTCACCGAGGCCGCCGACAAGGCCGGCCGTACGGCCCTGCTCGTCCTCTACAACATCCCGCACCGCGACTGCGGCCAGTACTCCCAGGGCGGCGCCGCCGACGGCAACGCCTACCGCGAGTGGGTCGACGGCGTGGCGGCGGGCATCGGCGACCGCTCCGCCACGGTCGTTCTCGAACCGGACGCGCTGCTCCACCTCGTGGACGGCTGCACCCCGGAGCAGTTCCACGAGGAGCGCTACGACCTCCTCAAGGGCGCCGTCGGCAAGCTGAAGTCCCTGAAGAACACGAAGGTCTACCTCGACGCGGGCAACGCCGGCTGGCAGAACCCCGACCAGATCTTCGAGCCGCTGAACCGCGCGGGCATCGCCCAGGCCGACGGCTTCTCGGTGAACGTCTCGAACTTCTACTCCACCGAGGACTCCATCGCCTACGGCAAGCAGCTCTCCGCCAAGGTCGGCGGCAAGCACTTCGTCATCGACACCAGCCGCAACGGCAAGGGCCCGTACACCGAGGGCAACCCGGACGAGCGCTGGTGCAACCCGCCCGGCCGCGCCCTCGGCGAGACCCCGACGACGAAGACGGCCGACCCGCTGGTCGACGCCTACCTGTGGGTCAAGCGGCCCGGCGAGTCGGACGGCGAGTGCAAGGGCGGCCCCAAGGCGGGCCAGTGGTGGGCGGACTACGCGCTGAAGCTGGCGAAGGCCAGCTCCTAGCAGACGTCCTCGACCTGGTCGGGGTCGACCGCCAGATTCCTCTCGTCCTCGTTCAGTTCCCGCTGCGCGAGGGCGCACAGGCGGTCGGCCCATCGCTCGGGGTCGAAGGGGATCACGGAGGTCCGTGACCCGTCGATGATGGTCAGGTGCCTGCCGTCGGTGCTCGGGGAGAGGGCCGAGCCGTAGCCGACGTAGTAGCGGTAGGTGTCCTGGCGGTCGGTCACGTCCCAGACGACTTGTTCGCCGGCGGCGGTGGTGGTGTGGAGCCCGCGGTTGCCGAGGAAGCGGCCGAGATAGTAGACGCCGTTTCTGGTGAGGGTCTGTTTCCAGACCTTCTTCCGCACGTCCCACAGGTGCACCGAGCCGCCGGAATACTGCACGGCGAGCAGCTTTCCGTCGGGGGAGAGGCTGAAGGAACGGATCGGCCGGTCGCGTCCGTCCTTGGGATCCTTCTCGAACCACTTCGTGAACTCGCCGGTGGTGAAGTCCCAGACCCCGACCTCGTCCAGCGTGCGCACCAGTGCCTGCGGTCTGCCGGGGACGGCGGTGGCGAAGGTGCCCGCGGCTTCGTTGGCGAGCTGCTCGGCTGCCTGGGCCCTGGGCTGGTAGGTCTCACCGTCCGGCTTGCCGGTGTCGAGCCGCCAGCGGGAGACGTACGACAGTCCCGAGATCACGGCATGGTCGTCGTCGGAGAAGCTCAGGTTGATCCAGGACGGGACGAGCCCTGTGGTGGGGTCCGGGCCGGAAGCCGTGAGGCCCTCCGGGGCGGGCAGTTCGAGGACGTGCTCCTCCCTGAGGGAGCTGCCCTCGATCCGCCAGACGAGGACCGTCCGCTCGTCCTGGGCGATGGTCAGCATCCGCCGTCCGTCCGGGCTGAAGGCCGCGTACATACGGGCCAGCGGCCGGGACGGACGCGCGGTCGCGAGGAGACGGTGGTCGGCCAGGTTCCACAGCTGGAGGCCGGTGCCCTTGGAGTCGATGACGGCCATCCTGCCGCTCGGCCCGTCCGGTGTGCGGATGCGGTTGAGCAGGGCGTTGGTGTCGAACGAGGTGGGCGGCCGGACCCGTACGGTGACGATGCTGCCGCCGACCGCGACGGCCGCGCGCAGGTCACCGGGAGGCCCGGCGAGCGCGACCGCGGGGAAGTTCGCCCTCCCGGTGACGTTCTGGTCCTCCGGAGCGGCGGCGGGCGCGTCGAACGTGGCCGGCCAGCCCTTCTCCAGGTCGACGACGAGGAACCGCATCCGGCCGAGGTCCGTGCCGATACGGCCGGTGGGGTTGACGAGGTAGCGACCCGAGGCGTCGAGCCGGGGCGTGTTGAGCGGGCACAACCCCTGGAAGCCGCTGTTGTGCCAGTTCCGGAACCGCTCGGGCGATGAACCCAGCCGCCATGCTTCGAGCACCCCTTGGGTCGTGCAGGTGACCAGGACGGCGCCGTTGCCGCTGACCGTCGCGGAGGCCGTGGCCTGCTCGCCCCAGGGGCGGTTCAGCGTGCCGCTTTCGAACTGCCAGGAGACCAGCCGGCCCCGCACGTCGTCCACGGCGGCGTCCTTGGGCACGATCCGCGCCACCACCGTGCCGTCCGCGGCGAACCAGGCCTGTGCCGCGTCCCAGTCCTTCGGCGGGACGAGCGTACGGCCCGTGCGGCGGCCGTCCTCCGCGTTCCACACGAGCACGCCCTCGCGGGGAATCGCGGCGAGGATCCGCTTCCCGTCCCCGTCGAAACGCAGGTCGTGGACTCCGCGCGGATTCTTGTCGACCGCCTCGCCTTCCCGCAGGGTGATGAGCCGCGGGACATCCGAGGACGACGGCACCCCGAGGGAGATCACGCCCCAGTCGGTCGCCCGGGCCACGGTCCGGCCGTCGGGTGAGATGGCGATACGTTCGTTGTTGCTTCGCTTCGTGAACTTGACGGGCTTGGGCCGGGCCGTGCCGCGCAGGTCCATTTTCACGAAGTCGCCGTTGGCCAGCACGGCGTAAGCGAACGTGCCGTCCTCCGTGAGCGCCACGTCCTCGACCTCATGACGCCCCTCCATCACCACCCGCTCCACGTCCTGCAACCGCAAGTACTGCGCCAGCAGCGCGGAACGGGCGTCCGGCCGGGCCTCCGCCCGGTACGCCCCGACCGTGTACAGCGAGGAGACCGTCAGGGACGTGCCGTCGAGACTCGCGGCCTGCTGCGCCAGCCGGTCCGAGGCCAGCCGCCGCTGCTCCGTCAGCAGGTTCAGATACAGCACGGACACCACGGCCGCCGCCACCACGGCCAGCACGGTGACGACGGCCCACAGCATCCGCAGATACCGCTTCCGGCGCTCGGATCTCGCGGCCTCGGCCGCCTTGCGCTCCCGCAGCCGGACACCGGCCTCGATGAACTCCCGGTCCTCGTCAGTCAGTTCACCCGGGCGCTCCGCGAGCCACCGCTCCGCCACCGGCAGCGCCGGATCCTCCAGCAGCAGCCCGTCCGGCCGCCCGGCCCGCCACCAGCGGGCCCGGTCGTAGCGGAGTTCGCCGCGCCAGGTCAGGAACGTACGGTCGTTCTCCACCTGCTCGGCCAGCGGCTGCCAGTGCTCGATGAGCGCCTCGTGGGCCAGCTCGACCGTCTCGCCCCGCTCGGGGTCCGCGCCGAGGACGAGGACCCTGGCCTCGGCGAGCTCGCGGGCGATCGCCCACCGCTCCTCACCCGCGTCACGTCGGGCGAGCCGGGCGCGCAGGGCCGTGCCGCTGCCGGGCGGCACCTGGACCAGCGCCCGCAGCAGCCCGGTCGCGGCCTCCGGCGTCGCCCCGCGCAGCGCCCGCTGCCACGCCGAGTCGGCCCGGCTGCTCAGCACCCCGCCGAGCCCGCCCAGTTCACGGTAGGTGCCGAGGCGGAGCCGGCCGCCGACCTGCCGGTCCCACAGGGTGGTCAGGACGAAGCCGAGCAGCGGCAGGGCGCCGGGGCGGCCCGCCGCGTCCTCGATGAGCCGGTCGGCCAGGCCGCTGTCGTACTCCACCCCCGGAAAGGCCCGCAGCGGCAGCCGGACCACCTCGGTGAGCTGCTCACGGGTCATCAGGCCCAGCTGGTGCGCGGGCGCCCCGCCGACCAGACGGCTCAGCTCCGGGTGGCGCAGGGCCGCGTCCTGGAAGTCCGTACGCAGCGCCACCAGGACGCCCACCCCGGGGTGGCGGGCGGCGTCGAGGAGCGCGTCCACCAGGGCACGCATCTCCTCCTCGGGACGCAGCAGCAGCGCCTCCGCCTGGTCGACGGCCAGCACGAGCCCGGGAGCGGACCGGTGCTCCCGCAGGGCCGCCCCGACCGAGGCGGCGTCCGGCAGACGGCCCTCCGCGCGCAGGGTGACGACCTCCACGTCCCGTTCCTTCAGACGGGGCAGCACGCCCGCCATGAGGAGGGAGGACTTGCCGGAGCCGGACGGGCCGGTCAGGGTCACGCAGCCCTCGGGCGTCCCGTGCGGGCACAGCAGGCCGGTGACGGCGTCGACGTCCTCGTCCCGGCCGAAGAAGTGCGCGCTGTGCTCCTCGGTGTACGGGCGCAGTCCGGGGAAGGGGGAGGAGGGCGCGAGGAGTTCGGCCAGGCGGGGCAGTTCGTCGAGGATCGTGCGGGTCGGGATGCAGAAGCTCTGCCCCCGGTGCGCCGGTGAGATCGAGGCGACGATGCCGACGACGGCACCGAGCTCGTCGTCCCACACGGCGGCGCCGCTGAAGCCGGGCTGGATCGGGTCCGTCTGGCCGTCGAGCGGGGACATCTGCAGGCGGCCCGTGCCGGTGCGGGCACGCAGCCGGGCGGTGTGCCAGCCGCCGCCCGTGTCGTCCCTGGGCAGTCCGAAAACGATGGCCGGGTGGTCCCAGACGTCCCGGGGCGCCACCATGACGACGGGCCGGGCCTCGGGCAGCGGACGGGTCAGCGACAGGACGGCCACGTCCCCGGTGCCGTTCGCGCGCACCGGCACCCAGTCGCGTACGACGGCCTCCACCGACTCGCCCTCCCGGAGGACGAGGGTGACGCGCACGAGCCCGTCGGGCCGCTCCTCCCACCGCTCCGGCAGACCCAGCGCGTCCAGCACGACATGGGCGCAGGTCAGCACCAGGGTGGGCGCGATGACCGCCCCCAGGCCGCCGATGTGCCCGTCCGCGCCCATGACCTGGACGGTCGCGGCCGCCAGGACCTCCTGGGCCACCGGACCCGACGTGGTCGACTCGGTCATCTCCCGTTTCCCCCGCCACCGTTGACCACACGTGCCGATCTCGTACCGAGAGCACACCACGTGCCGTGTGCAGGTCAAGCCCGTTTCCCGTCAACGGCCCTCGCGGGAAGACATGCGAAAGGGGCGCCCTCCACACCGGAGAGCGCCCCAACCGATCGACGTCTAGGGCACCTTGACCCACTGCGCCTTGCTCGGCGTCCCCCGGTCGTCCGTCACGAACAGCATGTACCAGCCCGCCTGGACCAGGTTCCGGTTCTCCGGCATGGTCACCGTCAGCTTGTCGCCGGAGGCCTCGAAGTCCAGCGCGATGGACCGCTGGTCGACGTCCGTGACGTGCGTGGCGGCGCTCGGCCGGATCAGCCGGACCTTCTTGACCTTCGCCGCGTCCGACGAGGTGAACGTCCCCGTCCCGCCGCGCTCGATGGTCTGCGGCCCACCCGCCAGCGAGGGCCGGTCCCCGTCGCCGTAGAGGTACGGCGGGGTGTAGATCTCGATGCGCTGCTCGAACTTGCCCGGCTTGGTGTTGGCCTTGTCGGCGTACAGCGAGTCGGAGCCGAAGAACATCACGCGCCCGTCGGGCAGCAGGATCGACCCGGAGTGGTAGTTGCGGCCCACCAGCGGGTCGGCGACCCGCTTGAGCTCGTTCTTCTCCGTGTCGTACAGCCGCGCCTCGAAGATGTTGGAGTCGCCGCGGCCCCGGTAGTCCTCCGAGCCGCCGGAGATCAGCACGCTGTCGTCGGGCAGGATCGAGGCGTTCGGGTAGCGCGTGCCCTTGTCGAGCGAGGGGCCGTCGACGAAGCGCGGGTCGTCGTCCTTCAGGTCGACGATCCGGGTCTTCTCGCTGGACTGCTGGGACTCGCCGACGCCACCGCCGCCGATCACCATGTACTTCTCGTCCTGCGCCGGCGGCAGCAGCACCGTGCCGGAGGTCTCCATCAGCTTGGGGTCGCTCAGCCCGGGGACCTTGGTGAACTTGTTGGTGTCCACGTCCCAGACGCCGGGGTCGCGGCCCACGTTGTCCGGACCGTAGCCCGCGTTGGAGCCCGAGTAGAAGACCTTGCCGTTCTGCATGAGGAACAGCGCCGGGTAGGTCGGGAACTGCCGGACCTCGTCGGTGTAGGTCCACTTCTTGGTCTTCGGGTCGAAGATCTCGTTCTTGCCCGGGACCAGCTGGCCGATGTCGTCGAGGCCGGAGACGCTGAGGATCCTCCCGTCGCTCAGGGTGGTGAGCGTCGGGTACCAGCGGGCCTCCTTCATCGGGTCGACCTTGATGTACTTCTCGGCCACGGGGTCGAACTCGAAGGCGTCCCGGATCCCCTGGAAGTCCTTCTTGTCCAGGGCGAGCTTCTGCGCGATGCCGTAGGTGTTGCGCGCGTCGGCGCCGTCCAGGCCGTGCACGCGGTAGTTGTCCTGCGTGCCCGTCTCGAACTTCTTGCCCCGCTTCTGCGCCTCGACGTAGATCCGGCCGAGGCCGGGGTCGTTGCGCAGGAACTTGCCGGTCGCCTTGTCGAAGACCTTCTTGGCGCGCGGCACGAGCACCGGGTCCTTGGAGACGAAGGTCTTGCCGTTCTCCTTGCCGGTGAACTTCGTGCCGGCGGGCAGCGTGATCGGCTTGTCCGGGTTCTCGTTGTGGACGATCATCAGGCCGCCGGCCTTGGTGACGTCACCCTTGAGCTTCTCGTACCGCTTGGTGCCGCCCGCGATCAGCAGGTTGCCGTTGGCGAGCTGGGTGTGGCCGGTGCAGAACAGGTCGCTGGGCGTGGGGACCTTCTTGATCGTGCCCTTGACCGGGTCCCAGATCCGGGTGTCGAACCTCTTCGCGTCGAAGTTCTCCTGGTTGTTGCCCGACCCCGCGACGAGCAGCACCTTGCCGGTGCGCAGCAGCGCCGCGTGGATCGTGTTCTGCCGGTACTCCTCGGGAAACTCGATGATCTCCCACTTGCCGTTCGCGGCCTTGTACTCCGGCTGGTTGATCTTGTACTGGTGGTATTTCTCGGTGCTGAAGCGGTAGAGCCACGGCCCGTTCATCCCGGCCAGCGCGAGTACCACCGCCGTGCCGATCGCGAGTCGACGGGCCCGGCGGCGGCCTGCACGGTCGTTCATTCCTTACGTCCCCCAAGTCCACCAAGGGCGATCTGCATGGTCTGGTCGGTTCCCCCGACCTCCCCGTTGCCGCCAGGGGTGGCGGCCCAACTGGGCTTGTTCTGCGGGGCGTGCGGCGCCTGCTGCTGCGGGATGGGCAGCGGCTGCGTCCGGTGCGGCCCGGCAGGGTCCTGAGGCTGCTCCGCGGCGTGGCGGCCGGGCTTCTTCGCCTCCTGCCGCAGCTGCCAGCGCCAGGCGAAGATCGGCGAGGCGGTGATCAGCAGCGCGAACGTCGCCCAGATGATCATCGCGGGGTGGGAGTTGCCGAAGACGAAGCCCGCCGCGATCGAGGCGGCGAAGATCAGGATGAAGTACCAGTGGTAGCGGAACGTGCCGAACCAGCGGTCCGGGCTCGCCGAATCGCCCTTGGGGGTGACCACGAACTTGCTCTTGCGCCGCAGCACCGAGTCGATCAGCGCCTTCGCGTACAGCGGCGCCGACAGCGCGGACATCACCATGCCGGCCACACCGCCGGAGCCCTCCGGCTCGTGCGGCGAGACGTTGTGCCGGCGGTTCCAGACGTACAGGCCGATCTGCAGGGCGGAGGCGTTGCCGTAGAGCATCAGCCAGACCGCCGGGTCGATGTTCACACCCGAGGCGCCCAGGCCCAGGAACAGCGCACAGCTGAGCGCCGCCAGGATCCAGTTCAGGGCCGACATCGGGTAGAAGATGATCATCATGGTGTAGTTGAAGAGCTTGCTCGGCGGCAGCGAGTACCAGCCCTTCCAGTACTGCCCGATGATCGTCTCGTACGTCCCTCGCGACCAGCGCATCTGCTGGGTGAAGAAGTCCGTCCAGGCGCTCGGGCCCTCACCGACCGCGAGCACGTCCGGCGTGTACACCGAGCGCCACTTCTTCCCCGTCGCCGGGTTCTTGTGGCGGTGCATCTCGAAGCCGGTCGCCATGTCCTCGGTGATCGAGTCGTACAGGCCGCCGATCTGCTTCAGCGCCTTGATGCGCACGGCGTTGGAGGTGCCGACGAACATCGGGGAGCCGTAGCGGTTGCCGGCGCGCTGGATCAGCGCGTGGAAGAGGAACTGCTGCGACTCGGCGGCCTTGGTGATGGGGTTGTCGTAGTTGCCGTAGACCTGCGGGCCGATGACGAAGCCGACGTCCGGGTCGCGGAAGAAGCCGAGCATCCGCTCCAGGTAGTTGGGCAGCGGCACGTGGTCGGTGTCGACCGAGGCGAAGAAGTCGTAGTCGTCGCCGTGGGCTTCCAGCCAGGCGTTGTAGTTGCCGTGCTTGGTCTTGGCGCGGTGCGGGCCCTTGGCCTGGTTCCACTTCGCGACGCCCTTGCGGGAGAAGTGGTGCACGCCCAGGCGCTCGCAGACCGCCTTCACCTCGGGGTCGTCGCCCTCGTCGAGCAGCCACACGTGCATGAGGCCCCGGTGGCGGATCTTCACCGCGGCCTCGAGCGTCTTCGTCACCATCTCCAGCGGCTCCTTGCCGGGCACGAAGGAGGTGAGGAAGGCCACTCTGGTGCCGACCTCGGGCACCACCGGGATCGGGTCGCGGGCGACCAGCGTGGCGTGCGCGTTGGACAGCACGTTCATGCAGCGGAAGAACTCGATCAGGCCGATCGAGACGAGCATGACGACGTCGAGCGCCGGCAGCCAGTCGAAGGCCGGGTAGTCGCGCTCGGTCCAGTGCTCGGGCTGCAGCAGCCAGAACAGCAGCACCAGGGACAGCACCGGGGCCGCGGCCAGCATCAGGGCGACCCGGATGCGGTGCGGCTCCTGCGAGATCAGCGAGCGGTACTGCACCTTGTACGGCTTGCCCGGATCGGGCTGGGTGAGGGGACCCGCGAGCCGGCTGTAATGCTCGTAGTCGTATCTCGGCAGCGTCTTCTTGATCCGCCGGAACGTCCCCGTGGTGCTCATCCGATGCGCCGGCACCCTGAGCTGGGTGGTCTGGGACGGGTCGTGGTCCTGCCGGGCGCCCGTCGGCCTCGACGTCATGAGTCATCCCCCCACACGCGGAACAGCCGCGTGTTTCGTCGCTTCCTACCGTCTGCGACAGGTCCCCCTCGACCTTCACAGACGTATCAGTGGTGGGTCGCTGTCACCACGTCATCCACACCCTATAGACACGGCAACGCGACCTTCCGGTTGCATGATGCCCCCCTCGGCATCGCTTCATGAACGGGGCCCCTACCCCCGCTCGATCCGCAACCGGCTCCGAATCCCCCCAACTGCCGCGAAACCGCAGCATCTTGAAAAACCAGATAACCAGGGTTCTACGGCGTTCATCATGATCGCAAGATGCGAAACGCGGTGTTTACCGGTCATACGCGTTCATTGTGGCGGGTGTGGGGACTCTGTGGAGCCGGTGTGGACAGGCGGGCGCGGATGTTGCCGAAGTGCTCTCGTATGGCATCCTCCGCCCGCATCGAGTCGCCGGACCGGACCGCGTCGAGGATCTCCCGGTGCTGCCGGCAGGTCACCTTCGGGTCCTGCGGCTCACCCCCGAGGTCCGTGCGGACCCGGTGGAAGGCGTCCCAGAAGGCTTCCAGGACCTCGCTCAGCAGCACGTTGTCCAGCCCCCGGTAGAGGGTGGCGTGGAAGGCCCGGTCGGTCTCGGCGAGGCCGGCTCCGCGCGCGGCCTGCTCTTCCATACGGTCGACGAGCGCGTCCAGTTCAACGAGGTCCGCGCGCGGTATCCGCCCCGCGAGCCGGGAGACGAGCCCCGTCTCCACGGCCTCCCGGAGTTCGAGCAGCTGGAGCAGGGAGTCCTCGCCCCGGTAGTGCCCGGCGACCGTGCGGAAGGCGAGGCCCTCGATCATCGGTGCGAGTGACATCGGGCCGACGTACGTCCCGAACCCGTGCCGGATCTCCACGATGCCCATGGCCTGGAGCGCCTTCAGCGCCTCCCGCACCGAGTTCCGGCTCGCGCCGAGGTACTCCATCAGCTCGGGCTCGGTCGGCAGCGGGGCCCCGGAGGCCAGCCGGCGGTCGATGATGAGCTTCTTGATCCGCTCCTGGAGGTCACGCGCTGCCATGGCGAGAGGGTATCCGGCCAATCGCACGGTGGGCCGGGTTCCGGCCACACAAGGGAGACACGCGGGAACGCAAAAGGCCCCTCGCTTCCGCGAGGGGCCTTCCGGTCGGTGCGATCGAGCCACGCCGCGCTTCGGTCCCGGGGCGCTGTGACGCCGAGGGGAGGGGGTGTGGGGGGCGGAGCCCCCACGACGCGCGGCGAAGCCGCGCAATAACAGAGATGGCGAGGTGGTTCGCGCTTTCCGCGAACACGCCTCGCCATCGTCATCGTGCGCCGCCAGGGACTCGAACCCCGGACCCGCTGATTAAGAGTCAGCTGCTCTAACCAACTGAGCTAGCGGCGCCTGCTGACGTCGTCACTCTACAGGACGCCCGGAGGTGCTCCCGACCACCGGCCCGGGCCCGGGGCGGCCCCCGGATGGCCCCCGCGTACATCATTCGGACCGTCAGCATGCGCGTGCGGAAGACAGTTGCGAAACTGACGACGCGCGCCCGGACGTGCACGGGTGCCGCATTTTCCGCCGGAAGTGTGAGGGGAATCGCATGGAGTCTCCGGTATTCGAGGAAATCGACCCCGCGAGCGACTGCGACTGCCCCGGCTGCGTCCACTGGCGCCGCGTCCTGCCGCATTCCCCGGCCGGCCGCACCACCGCCCACCCGGCCGCGCGCCCCCAAGCTCTCGGCTGCGCTCGAGCAGGGGGGACCCCCATCGCCCTCGCCCTGGCCGCCGTCGCGTCCGCCGCACTCGGCGCCGGTCATGCCGCACCGGCCGCCGCCGCCCCGCACGCCTCGCACCGCCAGGACGTTTCCGCAGGTGAGGAGCCTGAGACCCCGCAGGGTGAGAAGGCCCCGCTGCATGGCCCCGGAGGCCGGCCCGCCAAACCCGCGGCCGCCCCCAAGCCCTCCGCCATCACTCGCGCGGAGATCATCAAACGGGCCAAGACCTGGGTCGCCGCGAAAGTGCCGTACAGCATGACCGCCTACTGGTCCGACGGTTACCGGCAGGACTGTTCGGGCTATGTCTCGATGGCCTGGCAGCTGCCCGGGAACGAATGGACGGGCAGTCTCGCCCAGTACGGGGAGCGGATTTCCAAGGAGGAACTCCAGCCGGGCGACATTCTGCTGTTCCACAATGCGTCCGACCCCGAGAAAGGCTCGCACGTCACCATTTTCGGCGGCTGGACGGACTACACGCACAGCTACTACATCGCCTACGAGCAGACCCGCCCGCACACCCGCCGGCAGTCCACCCCGTACGCGTACTGGAGCGATTCCGACCAGTACGTCCCCTACCGCTACAAGGGCGTCAGCCCTGAGGAGCCGGAGCCCGAGCCGGACAGCGGGAAGCCCGGCGCCCCGGCTGCCACGCCCTACCCGGGAGCGGCGTATTTCGGCCCCGGCGCGCACAACAAGTACGTCACGCTGCTCGGCCGCATGCTCGTCGCGCGCGGGGCCGGCGCCGCCTACGCCTCGGGTCCGGGACCGCGCTGGACGGACGCGGACCGGCGGGCGACCCGGGCCTTCCAGCTGGCCCAGGGCTGGACCGGCGCGGACGCGGACGGCCTGCCCGGGCCGCGCACCTGGGAGCTGCTGGCCACCGGCCGGGGCAAGGACGTGAAGGACGGCGCCGTCGGACCCCCGCCCTCCTCGCACGGCGTCCCCGGCTACCCGGGCCGGGCGATGTTCCGGCCCGGCGCCAGCAACGCGTACGTCACCCGGCTCGGGAGGCAGCTGGTGCGCAAGGGGTTCGGCAGGTTCTACACCGTCGGGCCGGGGCCGCGCTGGGGCGAGGCGGACCGGCGTGCCGTCGAGGCCTTCCAGCGCACCCAGGGCTGGCGGGGCGGCGCGGCGGACGGCTATCCGGGGCCGGAGACCTGGCGCCGGCTCTTCTCGTAGGCCCGGCCGACGGGTCCCGAACCCCGGTCGGACCCTTCCGGCGGGTCCCGCACCCGGCACCGGGGACCATCTGTGACGCATCTGGCGCGGAGGCTGGAGGCACGCATGAGTACGACCACTTCCCACACGTCCGAGCCCGACGGACCGGCCGAGGGGCCGGCCCGGCCCGCCCGGCTCATCCAGAACGAGGCCACCACCGAGATCCCCGTCCACCTCCTGTTCCGCGACGACCCCGACCCGGCCACGGTGGCGCTGAAGCCCGCGGTGGTGAGCCGCAGGCAGGGCACGGGGGAGCAGCCGCGCCTGCGGCGCGCGGTCGCCGCTGCACCGCGGCCCGTGCCGCAGGTCGACCCCGATCTGGTGGAGCGGCCGGCCCGGGTGCTGCCCGGTGCGGCGGGCGTGCTGGCCGGGGCGTGCGGGGCGGCCGGCTGCGTGGCCACCTCCTGGTGGGCCGGGGTGCTGCCGCAGCTCGCCCTGGAGGCGCTGCGGCTGCCCGCGCAGGCGGGGGCCGGGCTCGGCCCCGTGCAGTGGGCGGCGTACGCGGGAGCCGCGGCGCTCGGGCTGTTCGGGTTCGGCGGGCTGGCCCGGGGCCGGACCGGGCGGGCCTGGGTGCTGGACCTGTTCGGCCGTTACCGGGGGACCGTCCGGCGCTCCGGCCTGCTGTGGGTCAACCCGCTGCTGCTGCGCCGCCGGGTGGACGTACGGCTGCGGCACTGGCGCAGTGAACCGGTGCCCGCGGTCGACGGGAGCGGGGTCGCGCTGCGGGTGGTCGTGCTGGTGGTGTGGCGGGTGCGGGACACCGCGCGGGCCACGCTGGGGGTCGAGGACCACGAGACGTACCTGCGCGAGTGCGTGGAGGCGGCGCTGGCCCGGGTGCCGGTGGAGATGCCGGGCGGGGCGAAGGGCGCCGGGGACGCTGCGGCCGAGGCGCTGACCCGGCTGGTGGCGGCCGACGCGGCACCGGTCGGGCTGGAGGTGTTCTCGGTGCAGCCGGTCCGGGTGGAGTACGCCCCGGAGGTCGCCGCCGCGATGCACCGCCGCCGGATCGCCGCGCTGGACGCCCAGCACCGGGCGAGCGTGCTCACCTCGGTCGTCGACTCGGTGGAGGACACGGTCACCCGGCTGACCATGCGGGGGCTGGTCGAACTCGACGACTACGAGCGGAAGGTGCTGGTGAAGGACCTGACGGTGGCGTTCTGCGCGGGCCGCGGGGAAACAACCCCGTGATTGGTATGGACATGTTCAACTAACCTCCCTACTCTCAGACTTGGTCTAGACCTACCTGCACGTCAGCTCACTGAAACCCCCACGTTCTCCAGGAGCGGCAGCATGCGTACAAGGACCAAGTTGTCCGCGGTCGCGGTGGGACTGGCCACGACCGGAGCCCTCGTACTCTCCTCCGGCGGCGCCAGCGGCCACGGCTACACCGACCTCCCCATCAGCAGGCAGAAGCTCTGCCAGAACGGCACCGTGGCCAACTGCGGCGCCATCCAATGGGAACCGCAGAGCGTCGAGGGCCCGAAGGGCTTCCCGGCCTCCGGACCCGCCGACGGGCAGATATGCAACGCCGGCCTCGGCCACTTCGGCCAGCTCAGCGCACCCCGGACGCCGTCCGGCGGCGCGTGGCCCGCCACGAAGGTGACGGGCGGCCAGAACTACACGTTCCGCTGGCAGTTCACGGCCATGCACGCCACGACCGACTTCAAGTACTACATCACCAAGCCGGGCTGGAACCAGAACCACAACCTGGCCCGGTCCGACCTCAACCTCACGCCGTTCTTCACGGTGCCGTACAACGGGCAGCGCCCGCCGTCGACCCTCTCCCACACGGGCAGGCTGCCGTCCGGGCTCAGCGGACGGCACGTCATCGTCGCGGTGTGGACGATCGCCGACACGGCCAACGCGTTCTACGCCTGCTCGGACGTCACCTTCTGAACCTCTGAGGTTCTCTTGAGTCACCGGTGCGGCCGGCGTGGGTACGTTCCTCCCACGCCGGCCGATCGGGGCCGGCGCATCGACTTCGGGGGACGCGCGATGCACCTGATCTTCTACGTCGTGCCCGGCCTGATCATGGCCCTGGCGGTCTTCATGGCCTACCGCGTCCTCCGGCGCTGGCTGCAGATCCGGGGCGCGTGGAACAGCGGCCTGACGGCCGAGGCCCGGTGCCTGCGGGCGTTCACGACGGTGAGCGGCGGCCACGGCGACACCTCGGTCCGCACCACCCTCCACCACGTCTACGAGTTCATCACCCACGACGGCCGGGTCATCCGCTTCGAGGAGGAGGGCGGCCCCGCGACCACCGTCGAGGGCGACTACGTCACGGTCCACTACACCGACGGCCGCCAGGTCGTGGCCACGGCCCAGCCGCCGAGCCGGGCGAGGCAGGCCATGACCACCGTCGGCATCCTGGCGTTCCTCGGCGTGGTCGTCGTCTTCTGCGCCGGGTTCGTCACCGCGTACAGCCAGACCTTCGGCCCGAACGGCGACTTCGTCTTCAGCGTCGACAGCGAGACGTCCGTGGCGCCCTGACCCTCCACATCTGACGGTACGTCAACTACCGTGCGCGCCCATGGACTCCAGCGCGAGCACGGTCGCGGAACTCGTCGCCGGCCGGTGGGGCGACCACCGGCCGGGACTGTGGTGCGGGGAGCGCGTGCTGACCCACCACGAGGTGGCGGCCGGAGCCGCGGCCCGGGCGGCACTGCTCGCCGAGTGGCTGCCGCCGGGCGCCGCACCCCACATCGGCGTCCTGCTCGACGACACCCCCGAGTTCCCCCTGTGGCTGGGTGCGGCGGCCCTGGCCGGGGCGGCGGTGGCCGGAGTCAACCCGACCCGCCGGGGCGCCGAGCTCGCCCGCGACATCCTGCACACCGAGTGCCGGATCCTGGTCACCGAACGGGCCCACCTGCCGCTGCTGCGCGACCTGGACCTGCCCGGCGTCCGCCTGCTGGTGACGGACGAGGCGGACTGCGCCGAACTCCTCGCGCCCTACGCGGACGCCCGGCCGGACGCCTCCCGGGCCACGCCCCGCGACCGCCTCCTCCTCTACTTCACCTCCGGCTCGACCGGCGCGCCCAAGGCCGCGCTCTGCTCCCAGGGGCGACTGGCCGCGGCCGGGCAGGCGCTGGCCGGGCAGTTCTCCCTCGGCCCGGACGACGTCCACTACCTCTGCATGCCGATGTTCCACGGCAACGCGGTGATCGCCGGCTGGGCGCCCGCGCTGGTGACGGGGGCGGGCGTGGCGCTGCGCCGCCGCTTCTCGGCGTCCCGCTTCCTGCCGGACGTGCGCCGGTACGGGGCGACGTACTTCACGTACGTCGGCCGGGCGATCCAGTACGTGCTGGCCACCGAGCCGGGGCCGGACGACCGGGACAACCCGCTCCGGCTGGGGTTCGGCACCGAGGCGGGCGCGGTGGACGCGGCGGCGTTCGCGCGGCGGTTCGGGGTGCGGCTGGTGGAGGGGTACGGCTCGTCGGAGGGCGGGGCGGCCGTGCAGTGGTCGCCGGGGACACCCCCGGGGGCGGTCGGCCGGGCGGCGCCCGGGCTGGTCGTCCTCGCCCCGGACACCGGCGAGGAGTGCCCGCCGGCCCGCTTCGACGCGGCGGGGCGCCTGCTCAACGGGGACGAGGCGATCGGCGAGCTGGTCAACCGGGGCCCGAGCCCCTTCGAGGGCTACTGGCGCAACCCGGCGGCGGAGGCGGAGCGGCGCAGGGGAGGCTGGTACTGGACGGGCGACCTCTTCTACCGGGACCGCGAGGGCTACCTCTACTTCGCCGGCCGCACCGACGACCGCCTCCGCGTCGACGGCGAGAACCTGGCCGCCGCGATGATCGAGAACATCCTCGCCCGCTACGAGGGAGCAGCCGCGGTCGCCGTGTACGCGGTGCCGGACCCGGTGACGGGGGACCAGGTGATGGCGACGATCGCCGGGACGTTCGACCCGGAGGGGTTCGCGGCGTTCCTGCGCGCGCAGCCCGACCTGGGGACGAAGATGGCGCCCCGGTTCGTGCGGGTGGTGGAGCGGATGCCGGTGACGGCGACGAACAAGATCCAGCGCGCGGCATTGCGGAGAGAGGGTTTCCGCTGCGCGGACCCGGTGTGGTGGCGGCCGCCCGGAGCGCCCCTGTATCGGCCGCTGACCAGGGAAGACGTCGAAGGGCCCCTTGCTCCCACAAGGGACCCTTCGGCAGGGAGTGTGGGGGGCGGAGCCCCCACGACGCGCGGCGAAGCCGCGCAATAACGGAGATGGCGAGGTGGTTCGCGCTTTCCGCGAACACGCCTCGCCATCGTCATCGTGCGCCGCCAGGGACTCGAACCCCGGACCCGCTGATTAAGAGTCAGCTGCTCTAACCAACTGAGCTAGCGGCGCATGACTCACGCCGACCGTCGGAAGCGTGTTCCGCGGTGGGCGACGCAGAAAATACTACCTGGTCCCAAGGGGTGCTCCGAACCACCCGGCGCGGCGCTAGATCGCCATGGACAGCAGGACCGGCGCGGCGTTGCGGTTGAGGGTGTCCGCGGCCTGGCGCAGGCGGTGGGCGTGTTCGACCGGGAGGGACAGGGCCAGGCAGCCGACGGTGGAGCCGGCCGTGATGGGGACGGCCGCGCAGATCGTGCCGACCGCGTACTCCTGGAGGTCCAGGACGGGCACGGTGGGCGGCTGGGCCTCCAGCCGGGAGAGCAGCAGCCGGTCGCTGGTGATCGTGCGCGAGGTGAGGCGGGCCATCTTGTGCCGGGCGAGGTGGTCGCGGCGGCCGGCGTGGTCGAGCTGCGTGAGCAGGCTCTTGCCGATGGCGGTGGCGTGGGCCGAGGAGCGGAAGTCGACCCACTCGTTGACCTTGGGGGTGGCCGGGCTGTCGGCGTACTGGGTGACGCTGATCTCGCCGTCGACGTAGCGGCTCATGTAGACGGCGGCGCCGACCGAGTCGCGCAGCCGGTCGAGGGTGTGCTGGAGCTTGTCCCGCAGGGCCTGCTCGCGGTGGTGGGCGGAGCCGAGGCGGGTCAGGGTCTCGCCCGCGACGTAGGCGCCGTCGGTGATCTGCTCGACGTAGCCCTCGCGGCGCAGCATGCGCAGCAGCGTGGTGAGCCGCTCCGGTCCGATGCCGGTGCGCCGGGCGAGCTCGGCGTCGGTGACGCCGGAACTGTCCCGCGCCACCGTCTCCAGGACGCGCAGGGCTTCCTGGGCCGAGTGGTAGGGGGTGGTCGGCTCGTGCGTCAGCGCCACGGTGGTCTCCCCTGCGCTTGCTCTGAGGGCCGTAATCCGGTCAGTGAACCTTTCTCAGGTTAACCGGCAAAGGGCCCGCGCGGAGCGGGGGTTGACAAGATTCCCGGGCGCCCGGACCGGGACATTGACCCGCTGGCATATGCCAGCAGCATGCCCCAGTCCGGCGATCCGGCATTCCGCCTGGTCACCGCCCGTAGTCACAGCACTGCGCTGAGAAACTCCCGCGTCCGGTCCTTCTCCGGCTCGCTGAAGATCTTCTCCGGCGAGCCGGCCTCGATGATCCGGCCCGAGTCGAACATCAGCACCTGATCGGAGATGTCCCGGGCGAAGTTCATCTCGTGGGTCACGCAGAGCATCGTGATGTCGGTGGAGCGGGCGATGTCCCTGAGCACGTCGAGCACACCCGCGACCAGCTCCGGGTCGAGCGCGGACGTCACCTCGTCCAGGAGCAGCACCTGCGGCCGCATCGCCAGCGCCCGGGCGATCGCCACCCGCTGCTGCTGGCCGCCGGACAGCTGCGCCGGGTGCTTGTCGAGGTGGTCGGTCAGCCCGACCAGCTCCAGCAGCTCGCGCGCCCGCTCCTCGGCGGCGTCCTTCGACATGCCGAGGACCGTGACCGGCGCCTCGGTGATGTTGCGCAGGACCGTCATGTTCGGGAACAGGTTGAACTGCTGGAACACCATCCCGATCTTCTTGCGGACCTCGCGGACCTGCTTCTCGGGCGCCGGGAACAGCCGCTCCCCGTCCACGGTGATCGTGCCCTCGTCGGGCTTGGTCAGCGTCATCAGCAGCCGCAGGATCGTGGTCTTGCCGGATCCGGAGGGGCCGATCAGCGTGACGTGCTTGCCGGCGTCCACGGAGAAGTCCAGGTGGTCCAGGACCGTGTGGTCGCCGAACCGCTTGGTGACCTGCTCCAGCCGGATCAGCTCGCCGCCGCTCCTGGGCGGGTTCTTCTCGGGGTTGGGGAGGGTGTCAGTGGACAAGGCGTCGCTCCAGAACTCGCAGGGCAAGGGAGGCCAGGTAGGAAATGACGATGAAGGCCACTCCGATCACCGTCAGCGGCTCGGTGAACTGGAAGTGCTCCTGCGAGAACAGGCGCGCGTGGCCGAGCATCTCCAGGACGGTGATCGCCATCAGCATCGGCGTGTCCTTGAGCATCGCGATGACGTAGTTGCCGAGCGCGGGCACGACCCGGCGCACCGCCTGCGGCAGGATCACCGCGGTCCACGTCCGGCGCAGCGGCAGGTTCAGTGCCGTCGCCGCCTCCCACTGCCCGGTCGGCACGGCCTCGATACCGGCCCGGTAGACCTGCATGGTGTACGTCGAGTAGTGCAGGCCGATCGCGAAGACACCGGTGGTCAGCGCCGAGAACGTCAGGCCCCACTCGGGCAGCACGTAGAAGAGGAAGAACAGCTGCACCAGCAGCGGGGTGTTGCGGACGAACTCCGTGACCGCCCCGACCGGCCAGGTCACCCAGCGCGTCGGCACCCGCATCAGCAGCGCCCACACCAGGCCCAGCACGAAGGAGATCAGCGAGCCGATCACCAGGATCTGCAGGGTGACCAGCAGGCCTTCCCAGAAGTCCGGCATGAAGTCGGAGACCGCGCTCCAGTCCCAGTTCATCGGACCGCCTCCACCACGACCGGCTCAGGCGCCCGGGTCTTGCTGTCGGGCTTCTTCCCGACCCCCGCCTTGAGCTTCTTCTCCAGACCGCGCATGACCCGGGTGAGCAGGAAGGCGATCACGAAGTAGACGATCAGGATGTACGTGTAGATCTCCGCGCTCTCCTGCAGCGCCAGGCGCACCAGGTTGCCGCTGAACGCCAGATCGCCCATGCCCATGATCGACACCAGGGCGGTGCCCTTGAGCAGTTCGATCAGCAGGTTGGAGAACGGCGGGATCATCTCCGGCACCGCCTGCGGCAGCAGGATCAGCTTCATCCGCTGCCAGGGCGTGAAGCTGAGCGCGATGCCGCCCTCCTTCTGCGCCGGGTCGACCGCGTTCAGCGCGCCGCGCACGATCTCGGAGCCGTACGCCCCGTAGGTCAGGCCGAGCGCCAGCGTGCCCGCCCACAGCGGCACCAGCTGCCAGCCGAAGGCCGGGGGCAGCACGAAGAACACCCAGAAGATCATCACCAGCGCCGAGGTCCCGCGGAACACCTCGGTGTAGAAGCCCGCGAGGAAGCGGACGATCCACAGCCGGTGGGTGCGCGCGACGCCGACCACGAAGGAGACGGCGGCCGCCAGCAGCGCGCTGCAGACGAGCAGCTGGATCGTGACCCAGGCGCCCTTGAGTACCAGTTCCCAGAGTCCCGAGGTCATCCGCCGCAGAGCTCCTTCGCGGTCAGATCCGTCATCTCGGCCTCGGTGAAACCGAACGGCTTGAGGATGCGGAAGAGTTCGCCGCTCTTCTTGAGCTTGCGAAGCTCCACGTTGAAGGCGTCGCGCAGGTTCGTCTCGGTCGGCCGGAACGCGAAGGCGCCCCCGTCGACGTGCGGCTTGCCGCCCACGAGCGGCTTGAAGGGCTCGGTGGCCTCCGCCTTGGCGGACTTCTTCACCACCTCGCGCACGGTGAGCGCCGTGCCGGCGAACACGTCCACGCGTCCCGCCTCGACGGCGTTCAGCCCCGCCACCTGGTCCGGGACGATGAGGATGTCGCTCTCCTTGTACCCCGCCTCGACGGCGTACTGGATCTCGGCGTAGCCGGTCCCGGTGGCGAACTTCGCCTTCTTCTCGACGATGTCCTTGTAGCTGCGCAGCCCCTTCGGGTTGCCCTTGCGGACGATGAACGCGTCGAGCATCTGGTAGTCCGGGTCGGAGAAGATGACCTGCTCGCAGCGCTCCGGGTTGACGTACATCCCGGCGGCCACGACGTCGAACTGCTGGGAGTTCAGGCCCGGGATGAGCGAGCCGAACTCGGTCGGCACGGGCTGCACGCGGTCGACGCCGAGACGCTTGAAGATCACCTTGGCCAGTTCCGGTGCCTCGCCGGTCAGCTCGCCGTTCTTGTCGATGAATCCGAACGGGATCTCACCGGCGATGCCGAGCCGGACGACGCCCGCCGCCCGGAGGCGGTCGAGGAGGTCACCGCCCTTGACGTCCGAGGCGGTGGCGACCCGGCTGCATCCGGCGGCGCCCACTGCGCCGAGCGCCGCGACCCCCGCGAGCAGCGACCGGCGTGTGGGCCCGGATATGGCCTGGAGTAGGGGTTCGGGTTTTCTCGATGGGCTTCTGCGTGGTGGAGCCATGGGCGCGCGGCTACCCGACCGCATGAGAGTTATGCCGATCTTTTCAAGCCCCGCACTCTCCCCGCGCGCCCTTGACCGCGGGGGCGGGGGGCACTCCCATGGAGGGCATGGCTGATCGCTACATCGAAGTCTCGCTGGTCAAGCGTGACGTGACCTGCACGGCCAGGCTGCTGGACGACCGCGCGCCGATCACCTGCGCGGCCGTCTGGGATTCTCTGCCACTGGCCGGCGACGTCTACCACGCGAAGTACGCGCGCAACGAGATCTACGCCCTTTTCCCGCCCTTCGCCCCAACCGAGCCACCCCTCGAAAACCCGACCGTAACCCCCATTCCGGGCGACCTGTGCTATTTCACCTTCGCCGGTGCGGAGTTGGGGACCAAGTCCTACGGCTACGACCGCGAGGTCCGCGCCGGGACCACGCTCGTCGACCTGGCCCTGTTCTACGAGCGCAACAACCTGCTGCTGAACGGCGACGTCGGCTGGGTGCCGGGCATCGTCTGGGGCCAGGTCGTCGACGGCCTGGACGCCATGGCCGAGGCGTGCAACGACCTGTGGAGGTCGGGAGCGGCGGGGGAGTCGCTCAGCTTCCGGAGGGCGTAGGCCGGCCGGCCGTCGCCACTCCGGCCTCGTACAGCGCGTGCGCCGCCCGCAGCACCAGATCGTCCCGGTGCCGGGCGGCCACGAGCTGCAGTCCGATCGGCAGCCCGTCCCCGTCGGCGCCGACCGGCACGCTTGCCGCGGGCTGCTGCGTCATGTTGAACGGGTACGTGAACGGGGTCCAGCCCGTCCAGCGCCGGTGGCCGGATCCTTTCGGCACCTCGGTGCCCGCCTCGAACGCCGTGATCGGCAGGGCCGGGGTGACGAGCAGGTCGTAGGTGTCGTGGAAGCGGCCCATCCGGCGGCCCAGGTCCATCCGCACGTCCACCGCGGCCAGATACTCCAGCGCCGAGTAGCGGGCGCCTTGTGTGCAGATCTCGCGCAGGCCCGGGTCCAGCACCTCGCGCTGCCGCGGACCGAGATGCTGCGTCACGCGCGCCGCCCCGCTGAACCACAGGGTGTGGAACGCCTCCACCGGGTCGGTGAGGTCGGGGTCGGTCTCCGTGACGTACGCGCCCAGCTCCGCCAGCCGCTCCACCGCCCGCCGCACCGCCGTCGCCACCGCCGGCTGCACCGCCACCTGCCCGCCCAGCGACGGCGAGTACGCCACCCGCAGCCCGCGCACCCCGCCGACCAGGCCCTCCGCGTACGCACCCGGCGGCGGGGCGAGCGCCGACCAGTCGCGCGAGTCCGGGTGGCCGATGACGTCCATCAGCAGCGCCGCGTCCGCCGCGTCCCGCGTCATCGGCCCCACGTGCGCCAGCGTGCCGAAGGCGCTCGCCGGGTAGAGCGGCACCCGCCCGTAGGTCGGCTTCAGCGCGAAGATCCCGCAGAACGACGCCGGGATCCGCACACTGCCGCCGCCGTCCGTGCCCAGCGACAGCGGTCCCGCGCCGAGCGCCACGGCCGCCGCGCTGCCCCCGCTCGACCCGCCCGCGGTGCGCGCGGGGTCCCACGGGTTGCGGGTCACGCCGCTCAGCGGCGAGTCCGTCACACCCTTCCAGCCGTACTCGGGCGTCGTCGTCTTGCCGAGGAACACCGCCCCGTGCTCGCGCAGCCGCGCCACGGACGGCGCGTCCTCGTCCCAGCGCCCCGCCGGATCCACGGCCTTCGACCCGCGCAGGGTCGGCGCCCCGCGCAGCAGCAGGATGTCCTTGACGGTGACCGGCACCCCGTCCAGCAGCCCGCGTGGCTCACCGCGCCGCCAGCGCTCCTCCGACTCCCGGGCCCGCTCCAGCGCGTCCTCGGCGGTCAGCCGGACGAAGGCGTTGACCTCCGGCTGGATCGCCTCGGCCCGCTCCAGCGCCGCCCGCGTGGCCTCCACGGGACTCCACTCGCCCTTGCGGTAACCGTCGAGGAGCCGTACGGCGGTCAGCTCGGTGAGCTCGGTCATCCACCCTCCCAGGAACGTCAGTGGCCCGGTACATACCCACGCTGCTTGTCGACCACGTTCACCAGCGGCCTGCCGGCCTCCCACAGCTCGTACAGCTCCACGAACTGGGCGCCGAGGTCGTCCCGCCAGCCGATCGTGTCCCCGCTCATGTGGGGCGACACGATCAGGCCCGGGAGCCGCCACAACGGGCTCTCGGGGGTCAGGGGTTCGTCGGCGAAGACGTCCAGCGCGGCGCCCGCGATCCAGTGCTTGGCCAGGGCGTCGGCGAGGTCGTCCTCGACGACGAGCTGGCCCCGGCCGATGTTGACGAACCGGGCGGACGGCTGCATCACGCCGAAGCGGCGGGCGTCGAACATGCCGTGCGTCCGCTCCGTGAGCGGCGCGGCCGCGATCACCCAGTCGGCGCGGGACAGCAGCCGGTCCAGGTCCTCCGGGCCGTGCACGCCGGTGCGCGGGGTGCGGCCCACCAGCGCGGTCGTGATGCCCAGCGCCTTGAGCGTGCCGGCGATCGCCCGGCCGATCGGTCCGGAGCCGACCACCACGGCCCGGGTCCCGGCGACCTTGTGCGACTCGCGGTGCCGCCAGGTCCGCTCCCGCTGCAGCTCCAGCGTGCGCGGCAGATCCTTGGCCATCGCCAGGACGAGCGCGGCGACGTACTCGGCGATCGGCTGGTCGAAGATGCCCCGCGCGTTCGTCACCACCGTGTCGGAGGCGGCGAGTTCCGGACACATCAGATGGTCCACGCCGGCGCTCGCCGTGTGCACCCAGCGGGGCCGCGGGCCCTCGCCCGGCCAGGCGTCCCGCACGGCGCGCGAGGTGAAGTCCCACACCAGCAGTACGTCCGCGCGCGGGAGGTGCTCCGCGAGCCCCGCCGCGTCGGTGTGTTCGATACGGGCGCGGCCGGTGAGGCGGCCGAGGCGGGGGAGGGGTTCGGCGTCCAGGACGAGCAGGGTGGGGGTGGGCATGAGCAGCCGTTTCTCCAGCCGTTCGGCGGGCCGGCCGGCCCCGGGGGGCTGCCGGTGACGACGAGTTAACCCGGTGTTGACCAGGGAGTGATCCGGGCGGATTGACCACGCTCGCACCCGAACCTACCGTCGTCAACACGGGCGTTCCCACGATCCGTTGCACACTCGTTGCCCAGCGTGAGGCCGGTGCCTGCCATGGACGTCTCATTTCTCGGCGGGCCCAGCCCGCAGCGCGGGGTCGGCGTCGTCGCCCCGTTCGACTTCGCACTCGACCGCGAGCTGTGGCGCTGGGTGCCGGACGGGGTCTCCCTGCACATGACACGCACGCCGTACGTGCCGGTCGAGGTCAGTCTCGACCTCGCCCGCCTGGTCAGCGAGCACGAGACGCTGAGCGAGGCGGTCCGCACGCTCACCGCGATCGCCCCCGAGGTCGTCGCCTACGCCTGCACGTCGGGCAGCTTCGTCGGCGGCACGATGGGCGAGCGGGCGATGTGCGAGGCGATGAGCCGGGCGGGTGCCGTTCCCGCGATCACCACCTCGGGCGCGCTGCTGGAGGCCCTGGTCGAGCTGGACGTCCGGCGGGTGGCGCTGGTGACGCCGTACACGGTCTCGGTCACGCAGTCCTTGGAGGCCTACGTCGCCCAGGCCGGCGTGGCGATCTCCGGCTGCGCCTTCATGGGGCTGACCCGGCACATCTGGAAGGTGCCCTACCGGGAGGTCGTGGACATGGCGCGCCAGGCCGTCCGCGGTGACGCCGACGCGCTGTTCATCAGCTGCACCAACCTGCCCACCTACGACGTGATCCCCCAGCTGGAGGCGGAGCTGCGCATCCCGGTGATCTCGGCCAACCAAGTGACGATGTGGGCGGCGCTGCGGCGACTGGGTACCCGTGCGGTGGGGCCGTATCAAGCGCTGATCAATCCGGCGGCGCGGTCCGGCCCCGTACCGCCGGGGGCGGACCCCGGTCCCGTCGTGCCGGAAGAAGAGCAGCAGCAGGAAGGCTGGACATGACAGCACTGGGATTCCTCTACCCGGGCCACTCCGCCGAGGACGACTATCCGCGCATCGAGCAGTTGCTGGGCAGCGACATCCGGGTGGACCTGGTGCACACCGACATCGGTGAGGACGCGCACCGGGTGGACGCGCTGCTGGAGATGGGCGCGGCCGGGCGGCTCGCGGCCGGCGTCCAGGAGCTGCGGCACGCCGGCGCGGAGGCCGTGGTGTGGGCCTGCACGAGCGGCAGCTTCGTCTACGGCTGGGACGGCGCGCAGGAACAGGTGCGCACCCTGGCCCAGACGGCGGGCATGCCGGCCTCCTCGACGTCCTTCGCGTTCGTGCACGCGGTGCGGGAGCTGGGGGTGCGGCGGGTCGCGATCGGGGCGACGTACCCGGAGGACGTGGCCCAGCTCTTCGCGCAGTTCCTCCGCGCGGACGGCGTCGACGTCGTGTCGGTCAGCAGCTCCGGCATCATCACGGCGGCCGAGGTCGGCACCTGGGGCGAGGCGGAACTCCTCGCCCTGGCCCGCAACTCCGACCACCCCGACGCCCAGGCCCTGCTCCTGCCCGACACGGCCCTGCACACGGCCGCGCACATCCCGGCCCTGGAGAAGGAGCTCGGCAAGCCGATCCTCACCGCCAACCAGGTCACGGTCTGGGAGGCCCTGCGCCTGGCGGACCGCCGGGTGAACGCACCGGAACTGGGCGCCCTGTTCACGAGGGAGCCGATCATCCAGGCCTGAGCCCAGCCCGCTCCAGGCCGGTGCGAGGCCGACTCAGCGGATCTCCGCCCCGCTCTCACGCCCTCCGTTCAGGCGGCGGGGGCGGGGGATGCGGCGGCGCCGGGCCGACGGGCCGTTCCCGGCGCCGCCGGGGCAGGACGGAGGGGAACACGAAGCCGACGGCTCCACCGGCGACGGCCCCGACCGCCATGGCCAACGGAAAGTCCCAGCCGACGCCGGAGTCGAGCAGTTCCCGCGGCCCAGCCACCACGGCCCCGAAGAGCCCCGTCACCCAGGCGCCGCGCAGACGGCCACGCGAGCTGATCTTGTTCCTTCTCCTGCGCATCAGGTCCGACCAGGTTCAGGCTGACGGCGACTGTGAACGTTGCCCTGAGGCATCTCGCCGCACGAGTCGTCATGAAGCCCAAGGTGCCTTCCAAACAGCCCATGAAGAGGCGCGGTGCCCTCGAATGCAGCTCCCATGCGGGCCGGAATCGGTCCTACCGCTTATTCGGGGCAAAGTGGGGCGTACCTGCTCCCATGTCCAACTGAGAGCTGAGGAATGCTCAACTCCGCCGACACAAAAGGCGCTTGAGTTGACCGAAAGCGCGTTCCCCTTCAGTCGTCCACCCCGTGCACACTGGCCACGTCCGCAGCCAGTCGTGCCGTGAAGGACCCCCTCCGATGGCCGAAACGGGACCGTTCCGATCCCCTGCAAGCGCTGTCCAGGCCTCAGCCCGCCTGCTGTGCTGGAGTCTGGCGGCGGCCATGATCACCGCCGCGGTGGATGCCTCGCTCGGTCCGCGGGCCGGTTGGTGGGGAGTCGTGTGGCTCCTGCCGTGGTGGCTGTTCGGCGCGGCCGCCCTCGCCTGGACCGTCCTCCGGGCCCGTGAGAAGGCCGGCCCCCCGCCCCCGCCCGGCTGCGCGCGGAACGACTGGGAGCAGGCCGCCTGACGGACCCCGGCACGGTTGCCCGGGAATAAGCGGAGACAGTCCCCTGTTAACGCCGGAACGACAGCACACGGCCCACAGCAGGAGGCACCCCACCGTGGCGGCAGACGAGATTCGCGGCGCAGCACAGGGCAGCGCCCCCGTCCCCCTCTCCGTACTGGACCTGGTCACCGTGGGGGCGGGCCGCACCGCCTCCGACGCGCTGCGCACCAGCGTCGGCCTGGCCCGTCTGGCGGAGACGCGCGGCTTCCACCGCTACTGGGTCGCCGAGCACCACTCCATGCCGGGCGTGGCCTCCTCGTCCCCGGCCGTGATCCTGGCCCACCTCGCCGCCCACACCGACCGCATCCGCCTCGGCTCGGGCGGCGTGATGCTGCCCAACCACGCCCCGCTGGTGATCGCCGAGCAGTTCGGGACGCTGGAGGCGATGGCCCCGGGCCGCATCGACCTCGGCCTCGGCCGCGCGCCCGGCACCGACGGCGCCACCGCCGCCGCCCTGCGCCGCACCGACCGGCTGAACGAGGGCGCCGACGACTTCCCCCAGCAGCTCGCCGAGCTGATCCGCTTCCTCGACGACGACTTCCCCGACGGCCATCCCTACCGCCGCATCCACGCCGTCCCCGGACCCGTCCAGGCCACCTCCCCCGGCGGCGTCCAGTCCCCGCACCGCCCTCCGGTCTGGCTGCTCGGCTCCTCCGGATTCAGCGCCCGCCTGGCCGGCGCCCTCGGACTGCCCTTCGCCTTCGCCCACCACTTCTCGGCGCAGAACACCATCCCGGCCCTGGACCTGTACCGCGAGTCCTTCCAGCCGTCCGCCTTGCTCGACGCGCCGTACGCCCTGATCGGCGTCTCCGCGCTCGCCGCCGACGAGGAGCAGGAGGCTCGCCGCCAAGTGCTGGCCGCCGCGCTCAGCATGGTCCGGCTGCGCACCGGCCGCCCCGGCCTCGTGCCCACCCCCGAGGAGGCCGAGGCGTACGAGTTCAGCCCCGTGGAGCGCGACTTCGTCGACTCCTGGAACGCCAACGTCATCCACGGCACCCCGGACGAGGTCCGCTCCGGCCTGGACGACCTCGCCAAGCGCACCGGCGCCGACGAGCTGATGATCACGGCCAACGCCCACGGCGGAGACGTCCGTGTGCGCTCCTACGAACTCATCGCCGACGCCTACGGGTTGCCGACGCCCGCCTGAACGCCCGGCCTGCCCAGCAGCTCGGAGATACGGTCCGGCGGCACCGGACGGGAGTACAGCCAGCCCTGTCCGGTGTCGCAGCCGATGCTCCGCAGCCGCGTGGCCTGGGCCGAGGTCTCCACGCACTCCGCGGTGACCGTCAGGCCCAGCCGGTGGGCCAGCTGGATCATCGCCTCGACGACGACCTCGTCGGCCGGGTTCGCCCGGGCGGCCGCCTCCCGGTCGTCGTACTGGAAGCCCCGCACGAAGGACCCGTCCAGCTTCAGCACCGACACCGGCAGCCGGCTCAGGTACGCCAGGTTCGAGTAGCCCGTGCCGAAGTCGTCGATGGCGATGCGGACACCCATGTCGCTGAGGGCCTTCAGCGTCTGCAGCGGCCGGCCCGCCGAGCCCATCACCGCCGACTCCGTCAGCTCCAGCTGGAGCAGGTGCGGCGCCAGCCCCGTCTCGGCCAGGGTCTCGGCCACGTCCGCCACCAGGTCGGAGTCCCAGACCTGACGCACCGCCACGTTCACGCTGACGAAGATCGGCGGCCCCTCCGGGTGGTCCAGCTGCCAGCGGCGGGCCTGCTCGCACGCCGTGCGCAGTACCCAGCGGCCCAGCGGAACGATCGAACCGTCCTCCTCCGCGAGTCCGATGAACCGATTCGGCGTGAGGACGCCGAACTGCGGATGGTTCCAGCGGACCAGCGCCTCGACCCCGTGCAGCCGGTCGTCCTCCATGCCGACCAGCGGCTGGTACTCCAGCCGGAACTCACCCCGGTCGATGGCCGGGCGGAGCGTGGAGGCGAGGGCCTGACGGGTCATGCGGTGAGCGTTGCGCTCCGGGTCGAACAGTGTCCAGCGGGCCTTGCCGTCGGCCTTCGCCCAGTACAGCGTCGTGTCCGCGGCCTGCATCAGGGCCGTCGGGGTGGTCCCGGCCGCGTGCCGTTCGACCACGCCGATCGACGCCGACACCGACAGCCGCCGGCCGGAGATGTCGAACGGGTCCTGGATCGCCTTCAGCACCGACTCGGCCAGCTCGGCCAGTTGCTCGGTGCCGGTGGAGTCCTCGACGAGCAGCGCGAACTCGTCACCGCCCAGCCGCGCCACCAGCGGGGTGCTGGTCCGGGAGTGACCGGCCTCGTCCGCGCAGCGCGTCAGGCGTTCGGCCACGGCGGCCAGCAGCCGGTCGCCGATGCGGTGGCCGAGCGTGTCGTTGACGGCCTTGAAGCCGTCCAGGTCCAGGTAGCACAGCCCGATCCGGCCCGTGCCGCTCCGCTCGTACGACTCCGCCTCCAGCGCGGCCGACAGCCGCTCGAAGAACAGCGTGCGGTTGGGCAGCCGGGTCACCGGGTCGTGCATCTGCAAGTGCCTCAGGCGGGCCTGGAGTTCGCGCCGGGCGCTGATGTCGGCGACCGACAGCAGCACGCCCCCGTCCTCGGCGGGCAGCGGCGCGACCGTCACCTGGACCCACAGCGAGTTCCCGTCGGGGTGCTTCAGACGGCGCGTGCAGCGCAGCCTGGACTGCCGGCCGCGCAGCACCTCGCGGTAGGCGTGCCGGCTGCGGGCGTCGGAGGTGAGGTCGACCAGGTCGGCGGCGACGGCCCCGGCGAGTTCGTCCGGACCGCTGCCGAGCAGCGCGGCGAGCGCGTCGTTGGCGCTGACGACCAGGCCCTCGCGGTCGACGACGGCCATGGCGAGCGGGGCGGCCGCGAAGGCGGAGCGGTAGGGCGGCTGCGGCACGGGCTCGGTACGGGGAGACGTGACAATCTCACTCTCTGTGACGACCGGCCGGTCCAGGTCTGCCGCGGGCGCCGGCCCTTCGGAGGTTCCGCTCACCGCTCGCTCCCGCATGTATTCGATCTCTGTCCGTGCAGGAAAGGTCAGGAAAGTGTGCCGATCATAGAGGCTGGCCCCAGGGGCTTCCAGCCGGTGTCCAGTCTTCCCGGCCAGTCCGCGCTTCTGCCAGATCGTTTCTGCTCACACCCGGACGGCCTCTTCAGCCTCCCGACCAGTTGTGACGTTCCGTGAATGCTTCGGGGGTGTCGGCTTCCGTGAATTTTCGACCCTCTCACCCAACTGGTGCAGGCAAACAGGGCGCGGTACGACAAATCATCACAGTCTGGGTGCGGTGTCCCGCGAACCGTACCCGGAGGTATCCGTGCCGCGTCCGTTCCCGCGCGCCCGACTGCGCAGCACCGCGGCCGTGTTCACCACCATGTCGGCGCTCGCCGCCACCTCCCTCGGCACCGGCCCCTCGGTCGCCGAGTCCGACCCGGCCGCGCCCTGCGCCCTGACCCGCACCGACGCCCACCACTCGGAGGGCCTGGACACGTGGAACGCCGCCTATCCGCGCCCGGCCCGGGCCCTGGACGCGGTCATGGTCTTCCTGTCCTTCCCGGACGCCCACCCGCTGACCACGCCGCAGGAGCTGACCGCCGACCACTTCCCGGCCACCACCCGCTTCTTCGAACGCGCCTCCTACGGCCGCTTCACGCTGCGCCCGCACCCGCTGAGGCACTGGATCCAGATGCCCCGGCCGTCCACCGCGTACGACATACAGCGTGACTGGAGCCCCGCGCACCGGGCCGCCTATCTGCGCGACGCGCTCGCCGCGGCCGACCCGCGGGTGGACTTCTCGCGCTACGACGTCGTGTACTTCGTCGCCGATCCGGACGCGCCGGGCGTGGACTCCGACGCGACGAAGGTCGTGAACCTCACGAGTCCGCTGCGGGCCGACGGCACCGATCTGCGCCGGATCGTCACGGTGTTCGAGCAGCATCCGCCGGACCGGCTCGTCCTCGCCCATGAGACCGGGCACGTCTTCGACCTGCCCGACCTCTACCACCGGCCCGCCGACGGCAAGGGCGACTGGGACACGCACGTCGGTGACTGGGACCTGATGGGCAGCCAGTTCGGACTGGCCCCGGATCTGTTCGGCTGGCACAAGTGGAAGCTGGGCTGGCTGGACGCGCGGCAGGTGCGGTGTGTGCAGGACGCCGGTCCCGCCCGGCTGACGCTGGAGCCGCTGGCCGCGGGGCCCGGAGTGCCGGTGGCGGGCGCCGCCGGGGCACCGGCCTTCGGGCTGGGGCGGGGCACCAAGCTCGCGGTCGTGCGGACGGGGCGCGACAGCGTGCTCGCGTTCGAGGCGCGGGGGCCGGTGGGCAACGACGCGGCGGCGTGCCGGCAGGGCGTGCTCGTGTACCGGGTGCGGGGCGGGGCCCAGTCCGGGGGCGGGCCGATCGAGGTGATCGACGCCCACCCGCGCACGGAGGCCTGCTGGGAGGACTCGGTCTACCCACCCCTCGCGGACGCCCCGATCGCTCTCGGGGAGAGCTTCACGGTGCCGGGGGAGGCGGTGCGGGTGGAGGTGGAGGGCCGCACGGCTTCGGGGGCCTGGACGGTGAAGATCTTGGTGGGCCGCTGAAGGGTTTCCGGGCATGCAATAAGGCCTCTCGCTCTCGCGAGAGGCCTTACCGCTGTCGGTGCGCCGCCAGGGACTCGAACCCCGGACCCGCTGATTAAGAGTCAGCTGCTCTAACCAACTGAGCTAGCGGCGCCTGCTGACGTCGTAGACCTTAGCACCCTGGTCGGGGGGAGGAAAAATCGATATCCGCACGGCCGAGCGGGCCGCTCGCACGGCCGCCCACAGCAGGACCTCGGGGCCCGGCAGCCAGGGCTGACGGGTGTCGGGCGCGACGAGCCAGCGGGCGGTGGAGCGGGTCGGGGCGGGCGTGACGGGGGAGGCGCTCTGCGTGGGGGCCGGGACGGTCACCGCGTCGCCGGTGCCGTGGCACAGCAGCGGGGGTACGGCGTCCGTGCGGCAGGTCTCCCGGGCGTCCCCGCCGCCCGCGCCCCACTCCTCCCACTCCAGCAGCGCCGGCAGCCGCTGGGCCGTGCCCGGGGCGGCGAACAGGAGCATCCTGCCGCGCAGCTCCGCGACCGGGCCCGAGCCGGGGCCGTCGTCCCACAGCCGGTCCAGCATCCGGCGCCCGAACAGGGCCGGGGCGCTGACCACGTCGAAGACCGACCCGCAGGGCAGCACGACCGGGGCGTCCGGCCGCTCCTCCCAGAGGGCGAGCGTGCTTCGCGGATACGTTCCTGCCGAGGCGAGCCAGGCGGCTCCGTCCGGGGTGACGTGGGAGGCGTTCCATGCGCTGCTCATGCCTTCATGTGTACCGGCCGTGAGCGTGCGGTTCCCGAGGGTTGCGGGAAATCGGGACAGGAGCGGGTGGGTGGGGGTATCTTGCCCGCCTGGCATATGCCGGGTGGTCGGGCGGAGCGTGTTCTAGACCGGTTCGCCGGGTCCTCGGCCTTCGGCGTCGCCCCGCATCAGGTCCCGCCCGAACTCGACCATCTTCTTGGCGTAGTCCTCGGTCCACTCGGCCCGCTCGGCGATGTCGGCCGTCGTCAGCCGGTCGAAGCGCCGCGGGTCGGCCAGCTGCGCGGCCGCCATCGCCTGGAACTCCACGGCCCGGTCCGCCGCCGCCCGGAACGCCAGCGTCAGCTCGGTCGCCCGGGCCAGCAGCGCCCGTGGGTCGTCGATCGACTCGAGGTCGAAGAAGTGCTCAGGGTCGGAGGCCGCCTCCGCGGGCTCGAAGAGCAGGGGCGCGGGGCGTAGCCGCGGTTCGTTCCGACGCGGCGTGGGCTCCGCCATGTCTTCTCCTCCTCGTACGTCGCGCACGGCCCTCCCGGTGGAGTGGGCCACCGTCCATTGTCTCGCGGGCGCGCAAGTGGGCATCGCGGTGGTGGATACGGCCACCCCACCACCCCGCGTTCGCCACGGCCGCCGGGAGGGGCGATGTTCGGCCGGGGTGAGTGGTTTCGGGGGTGTGGGTCATGGCCGCCAGGCCGCCCGGTGCTCCGCGAGATGCGCCAGCACCGCGTGGTTCGCCTCCCACCCGTCCGGGCTGTGTTCACCGGCCGCCTCCGGCGGCGTGCCGGCCTCCGGCCGGGGGGGAGAGAGAGGCGGGTGGTTTCGGGGGTGTGGGTCATGGCCGCCAGGCCACCCGGTGCTCCGCGAGATGCGCCAGCACCGCGTGGTTCGCCTCCCACCCATCCGGGAACTTCACCACCGTCCCCAGCTGGACCGGCTCCGTCGACGGGTAGTCGTCGAGGAGGTCGGTCACCCCCGCCCGGCACACCACCACGCACGCGTGCCGGTGGCGGGAGGCCAGGACGCAGAGGCGGCCCGTCTCCAGGTGGAACGCGGTGGCGTCGGGGCGGCCGGAGAGGGGGTGGAGGACCACCGTCACGTCGTACTCGCGGCCCTGCAGCCGGTTCGCCGTGTCCACGACCACCTCGGTGACGCCGAGGTCGGCGAGGGCCGCGCGGACCGCCGCCGCCTGGTCCCGGTGGGCCGTGCCCACGGCGATCCTGTCGGCCGTGAGGGGGGAGGGGTCCGGTGAGCGTTCCGAGGTCGCCGCGCCGCCCCGGTCCAGCATGCGGCGCACGACCGTGGCCACCGCCCGGACCGCCTCCGGGTCCGTGCGCGGGGTGTGCCGGGCGGGCAGTTCCAGCAGGCCCCAGCCCGACGCCGCCGCCTCGTCGATCACCCGGTCGGGGCCCGAGCCGTCCGACGGCACGCCGAAGGACAGGGTCCGGTCACCGTGGCCGGTGCCGCTGCGGAACGGCGTGTAGGGGTAGAAGGCGTCCGAGACCAGGGGCGCCGCCGAGGCGGGGAGCCGCCAGGACACCGGCAGGCGGTGCTGCGGCAGGTCGGGATTGTGCGCGAGCAGGGTCGTCACCGCCGAGGCCGACGGGTCGTACGAGAGGCCCGCCCACTGCTCGCTGCCCACGATCGCGAAGGGGTCGAGCTGCCCCGGGTCGCCCACGAACAGCGCCCGCTCGAACAGCCCGGCCACCGCGAGCAGCGCGTCCGAGCGCATCTGGTACGCCTCGTCGACGATGGCGTGCCGCCACGGCTCGTCGACCTTGACGTGCGCCCACTTCGCCGCCGTCGAGATCACCACGGCCTGCCCGGCGAGGTCCGCCGCCTTGGCCGACTTGCGTACGTTCTCCAGGCCGTCGAGCGCCTTGTCGTACGGGTCGGCGTCGCTGCTGTGCAGGCGGCCCACCGGCAGCTCGGGGTTCTTCTCGGCGAGCCGCAGGACGAGGTCGTCGACCTGGGCGTTGGTCTGCGCGACCACCATCAACGGGTGACCGGCCTCGGCCAGTTCCAGGGCCGCCCGGACCACCAGCGTGGACTTGCCGGCGCCGGGCGGGGAGTCCACGACCACACCGCGCGCGGTGCCGTGGAGGGTGTCGTGGAGGATCGCGTCGGTGGCCTGTGCCGCGGCGGCCGAGGGATCGAACACCGTGGTCACAGGACATCCTCCTCGGTCACCGGGTCGGCGGCCTCCAGGACCGCCACACCGGGCGGCCCGCCGTGCGTCCACGGCGTCTCCTCCGGGTCGGGCAGCTTGGCGCCGCCCCGCTGCTCGTGCTCGAAGAGCGTGAAGCAGACCCGGTCGCCCTTCTCCGGCACCGAGCCCGGCTCCGGCTCCTTGCCGCGGCCCATCTTGTCGAGGATCCGCAGCACGACGCAGGCGCCCTCCTCCTCCGCGACGAACTCCGCCGACTGCGGCTTGCCGCCCAGCGAGCGGTACACCTTCGTGCGCTCGCCCAGATGCGGCCGGTCGTCCGTGCGGACCGTGACGAGGGGGCGGGGGCTCGGGCGCTTGCCGTCGCTGTACGCCATCACGACATCGGTGACCTCGCCCGCGAACGCCTCCCCGGCCAGCCGCCGGCCCGCCATCACCAGCGGGTCGTCGAGGGCCTCCTGCGCCTCCAGCCGGGCCTGTTCGCGCTCGCGCGTGGCCAGTTTGTTCGCCGCCGTCACCGCGTCGTCGCGGCGCGGCTGCGGGGGCTCGCCGGCCAGGACGCGGTCGCGGTGGCCGGTGAACGACCAGCGGTCGCGGGTCCACCGCTCCTCGACATGCGCTCCCTCGGGCAGCTCCCGCAGCAGGTCCAGGCCCCGCCAGACCGCGTCCCAGGTGGGCCGGGTGCGGCTGAGCACCAGGTCGCGGATCTCCCGCTCGGCGGCGGTCAGGGCCCCGAGCCGGTCGTCGGCCTCCAGGCCGTCCTCGGCGGCGGCCAGGGCCGTGCGGGCGCGGTCGTAGCGCTCGATGGCCGGGGCGAGGAGCTTGTTGTCGAAGGCCGGGTCGGTGGCCGGACCGGCCGGGGGACAGGTCAGCTGTCCCTGGGCGTCCCGCTCCAGCTCGGCCTTGAGCGCGGCCTCGGCGCCGGTCATGCCCTCGGGCGGGTCGATCCAGGCGAGCAGCGCCCCCAGGTGCTGGTCCTCCAGCGTGGACTGCCCGGTCGCCCAGTGCCGGCCCAGGACGTCGGTCATCGCCAGCAGCAGCGAGGAACCGGGCACCCGGGCCCGCTCCCCGAAGTGCGTCAGCCACCGTCCGAGCAGCGGCACCCGCGGCGGCGCCGGGTACGGCGCCTCCGGGTCCTGCTCGGCCGTACGCCGGAACCGCGTGGACCGCCCGAGCAGCCGCACCAGGTCGATGCCCGCCCGGCTCGGCACGACCAGCTGCGGCGCGTCCGCGCACAGGTCGACCTCGACCTTGACCCGCTTGCCGGTCTCCGGGTCGGTCTCGGTGCGCTCGGCGGCCTCGACGACCTCCGCGTAGGAGTCGACGTAGGGCAGCACCACGTCGGCCAGGTCGGCCAGGAACGCGAACCTGAGGTCGCGGTCGCGGGGCTGCGGGACGACCAGCAGACGCGGCGCGTCCCGGTCGGTGCCGACCAGCGCGCCGAGCGGGGCGCCGGCCTCACCCGCGGTGATCAGCGGCACGAACACCAGGGGACGGTCGCCCAAGTGCCGGTGCCGGACGGTGGCGGCGGGCTGGGCGCGGCCCGTGCTGACCGCTTCGAGACGGGCGAGGGTGGAGATCAGCGACACGCCGCCTCCAGGGCCTCGGCGCGCAGGGCCGCCGCGCGGCGCAGGGCCGCCACCGCCGGATCGCCGGGGTCGCCCGCCTCACCGCGGGCCGCCGCGAGGACGTCCTCGACGGTCGTCAGGCCGCCCAGCTCCGCCCGCACCGGGCGGCCGAGCGAGGTCACCGCGCCCGTCTCGCGCGACCTGTTCCGGCAGTGGAAGGCCAGCTCGCACGCGGACAGGCACTCCGGCGCGTACGTCGCCGGGACCGACTCCACGGCGGCCGTCAGCTCCTCGGCGGGCAGCTCGGGCGAGAAGCACGTGCCCTCGGGGAGCGCGTCGGCGATGTCCTCGATACGGGTCAGCCGGGCCAGCTGGCGGGCCGTCACCGCGCGCTGCTTGCGGATGTCCACGGCGGACGCGGCCGGCTGGTTGGAGAAGTCCCGGGGGCAGACCAGCAGGATCCGGTGCCGCACGCGCGGGGCCGGCTCCAGCCGGGCCGCGAGCTCCTCCAGCGCCAGTACGTACACCGCCGCCTGCCGGGCCGCCGCCCCCACCTTCGCCGGGTCGGCCGAACCGTCCAGCAGCGGGAAGGACTTGATCTCCACCACCGTCCAGCCGCCGTCCGGATGCACCACGACGGCGTCCGGCTCCAGGAACGCGGGGGAGCCCGCGACGTCCAGCGCCAGCATCGGGTGGTCGAGCAGCGTCCACGCGCCCGGGTGCGCGGCGGCCTCGCGCAGCTCCAGCGCCGTACGGGCCGTGCGCCCCTGGGGGCCGGTCGCGGTCAGGTCGGGCACGCGCGCGTCGGCGGGCGGCTCGGCGGAGCGGTCCAGCTTCTCGTGCACCAGCCGCAGCAGCTCCGCGCCGCCGTCGGCCTTGACCTTCGCCTCGAAGGCGTTGCCCCGCGTGAGCGCGAACTGCGACTGCCCGAAAGCCGAGGGGGAGCCCAGCGCGCTCGCCAGGGCCGCCTTGTTCACCCCGGCGCCGTCGAGGATCGCGCGGCGCGCACACCCGGGGTTGGCGGCCAGGGCCGCCAGAGCGCGCGCGTCCAGTGCCTTCGCGGGTACGTCGGGGCCGCGCAGCTCAGCGAGCCGGTGCCGG
Organism: Streptomyces olindensis; assembly: GCF_040645895.1. Classification (NCBI taxonomy): domain Bacteria; kingdom Bacillati; phylum Actinomycetota; class Actinomycetes; order Kitasatosporales; family Streptomycetaceae; genus Streptomyces; species Streptomyces olindensis. The sequence continues at coordinate 162,316 of NZ_JBEYZD010000009.1, forward strand.
AGCGCCGTCCCCCGCGTCCTTGGGGGAGGCACTCGGCTCGGCTCCCGCTCCGTGCCGCGACTCGCGCTGCCGTGGAATTCGCTCACCCGCGGAAGTCTGGCATCCGGCACTGACAATCGGGGAACCTGCGCCGGAGGAGTCCGCCGCGACCGGCGTGACACTCGGCAGGAGCTGTGCCCTGACCCGGTCCGCCGTGCGCATCACGACCGGCGCCAGCAGCAGTCCGACGCCCATGACGGCCGCGCCCGCGACGGCGTCGAGGAAGTAGTGGTTGGCGGTGCCCATGACCACGATCGTCGTGATCAGCGGGTAGGCGACACCGGCCGCCTTCGCCGTGCGCGTGCCGCCGTAGCGCCACAGCATCACTCCGCACCACAGGGCCCAGCCCACGTGCAGACTCGGCATGGCCGCGTACTGGTTGGTCATGCCCCCCATGCCGCGCGGCGCGCTCGCCGCGCCGCCCCACCAGCCGTAGGAGCTGTACTGGGCCATCGTGTCCACGAAGCCGTGGCTCGCGTCGAGGAGCCGGGGCGGGCAGGTCGGCATCAGGGTGAAACCGATCAGGCCGATGAGGGTGGACGTCATCAGCCAGGTCCGCGCGGCGCGGTAGCGCACGGCCCGGGAGCGGAAGAGCCAGACGAGGATCGCCGGCGTGACCAGGTAGTGCAGCGACGCGTACCAGAAGTCCGCCGGTATGCCTATCCAGGCCTCGTGCGTGAAGAGGCGGTTGAGCGGGTGCTCGAAGTTGATGCGGAGCGCCTTCTCGAAACGCAGCAGCGCCAGACCGTGGTCGACCGCACCTGAGACGTCCCCCCGGGCGAGGAGCCGGCCCGCCGTGTAGCACGCGTACACCAGCAGGATCAGCGGCAGCTCGGTCCACCAGCGCAGCCTGCGCGCGGGGGCCGCCTCGGTGCCCAGTGTCTCGGCGTGCGGCATCCGATCGCCCTCCCCCTTCGTCGTCACGCGGCGCCCGGCCGTCCGGGCGTGTCACTTTACGGCGTGTGTGCGCGCCCAGGGGGCGCTCTCCGGACCTCAAAGACGCAGAGATCGCCCCCCGGGTTGCCCGTGAACAGGGTGCGCGATGATGGATGAGTTCCGCTTGCGTTTTTCTTCCGGAAAGGTTCCCCATGGCTGCGCGCATCCTGCTGGCCCGCCACGGACAGACCGAGTGGTCCCTGTCCGGCAAGCACACGGGCAGGACCGACGTGCCGCTTCTGGAGGAGGGCCGGCGCGGCGCCAAGCTGCTCGGCGAGCGCCTGCACCGGGCGCCCTACGACGGCCTGCCCGGCGTCGAAGTGCGCACCAGCCCGCTGGCACGCGCGCGTGAGACGTGCGAACTGGCCGGATTCGGCGACCGGGCGCGTGCCTGGGACGCGTTGCTGGAGTGGGACTACGGGGCGTACGAGGGCATGACCCCGGCGGACATCCAGGCCGTCCGGCCCGGCTGGCTGATCTGGCGCGACGGCGTCCCCGAGGGGGAGACGCTCGCCGAGGTGACGGCCCGGGCGGACGAGGTGGTCTCCTGGGCCCGTTCCGAGGACCGCGACGTCCTGATCTTCGCCCACGGGCACGTCCTGCGTTCCATCGGCGCGCGCTGGCTGGGCCTGCCGCTCGACTTCGCGGCCCGGATACGGCTGAACCCGACGTCCCTGTCGGTGCTGGGCTGGGCGTACGGAGAGCCGGCGATCGAGAGCTGGAACGACCTGGGGCACCTGGTCTGAAACGCCCTGGGTCACGTGGTCTAGGTCGGGCGTGGCAGCGAGGCGTGCCGGTCCAGGAACGCCGACACCCCCGAAGCCCGCCGATGGGGGAGCAGCACGCGCGCGGTGGCCGCCAGCATCGTCTGGATCCGCGACGACTGGACCTCCTCCAGCAGGTCCAGCACCCGCATCCCCGCCACCGCCGCCTCGTCCGGCCGCCCGCCCCGCGCGAGGTCGTCCGCCAGCTCCGCCGTGTACAGCGCGATGTTCCGCGTGAAGTGCGGATCCTGGAGTTCCGCCGCCCGCCGCGCGTGCCGTGCCGCCCGGGGCCAGTCGCCCAGCGTGGACCAGCACTGCGCCTCCAGGCCCTCCAGTTCGGCCTCCCCGTAGAAGCTCATCCACTCGGGGTCGGCGTCCGAGGGGCCCCGCTCGAAGAGCGCCTGCGCCCGGGCCAGGGCCTGCTCGCAGCCGACGCGGTCCGCGAGGCCCGCCCAGCCGCCCGCCTCGCGCAGCGCGAGCAGCGACATCAGCCGGGCCGACCCCACGGGCCGGGCGACGCGCTGCGCTGCCTGGGCCGCCCGGACCGCCTCGCGCGGGCGGCCCGCGTCGCGCGCGAGGAACGCCGTGTTGCAGAAGGCGTGCGCCTCCAGCCCCGGGTCGCCGGTCATCCGGGCGGTCGCCAGGGCCTCGGCGTAGTGGGAGCGGGCGTCGTCGAAGCGTCCCGAGTCGTGGGCCAGCCAGCCCACGGAGATGGCCAGTTCACCGGCGCCGGAGTAGAGCCGGTCGGCCGTCGTCTGCCGGGTCGTGCCGGCGTCCAGCAGGGCGTACGCGGCGCGCAGCGGGGCGGCCGCTCGGCGGTAGAGGCCGTCGGCGCCGTGCCGGTCGTCGAGCAGCCGGATCCGGCGGACGGCTTCCTCCAGGGCACCCGCGTCGCTCGCCCCGGCGCGGCGCACGGGGCGCTGTGCCGCCGCGGCGTCGAGGGCGAGGCCCACGGGCCCCAGCGAGGCGGCGGCCACCGTGGCGCCCCCGCCGGTCATGAATGCGCGACGTAGCACGTCGCTCTCCTCGTAGGTGTCGTGCGGGTGGTACGGGTCGTACGGGTTCTGCGTGTCATACGGCTCGGACGCCCCACTGGTCTCACTCGTGACGTTCGTGAGGTTCGTGGTGCGCGCCAGGGGCGCGTCCCCGATGTCGCGCGCCCGGCGTCCGCGTACCGACGAGCGGGGCGCGAACCCGAGGTCGGTGAGCGAGCGACCCGGGAACATGTGCAGGAACACCCGTTCGTAGGCGTAGTTGGGGCAGCGGATCTCACCCGCCTCGACCCGCCCGATGTAGCGCGCGTCACAGCTGACCTGCTCGCCGATCTCGAGGCCGGCCCGGCGGATCGCCGCGGCGAACTCGGACGGCGAGCGCTGTCCGCGCAGCTGCCGGAAGGCGAGGTTCGGCCGTGCCGGCCGGTTGGGTTGAGACGAGGTCACCGCTGACGACGCCATGGCCGGGTCCTCTCGTGCGAACCGTCGAACCATGCCGGATTCGGGGCGACTTGTGCGTGTTGTCCGCATGGCCTGCCCTGGGTCCGGCGAGCAAGAACGTACCTGCTGTGTCGGAGCGACCACGCTGAGTTTGGCTACAAACCGGATATCTCATCCGTGATCTGCCATGAAGTGCCATCCTTTGCGGCTGACTTCCGCCGTAGCCGTTGACGCCCTCCCGCGTTGAACCCTGCGGACCGGGAGGCCCCCGACTCCCGACCGCTCGTCCAAGCAGGGGTTTTCGTGGTGGAGGCCGGGATGGAGACCAGCCGGATCAACGATCCTCGTACGCCGCCGAGCACACCGGCGGCCGGCTGCGATGTGGTGACGGTGCCGGCGCGGCAGGGGCTGGAGGCGGTCGACATCCTGCGGCGCGGGACGGCGGAGGCGGTGGGGCCCGTGTTGCACGACGACGGGGGCGGCACCCTGGGGTTCCTGGTGCCGCCCGGCACGGCCGCCGCGTGGGACGTGCCGGGGAGCACGTGCACGGAGACCGACGGACGCGGACTGACCCTCGCGCCCCAACCCCCCGTGGAAGGCTCGGACTGGCTGCTCCCGCCCGGGGAGGCGGACCTCGCGACGGACCCCGCGGTGCTGCGCCGGGCCCTCGGGGAGGCGGCCCGGACGATCAGGGCGGCGGACGGCTGCCGCTGAGACGCAGGTGCTCCGGCTGCCGGCCGGGGCGGAGCGGCTGCCCCGCTTGTCGGCGCGCCCCTGATAATGCCCCCATGGGAAAGTCCAGGAGCGGGCGGCGCAGAGCCGGTGCGGAGGCCGTCGTCGAGAGCGTCGACGGCGGGCTCGCCGAGCTGATCCCCGACGGCGACCGGGTCCGGGCCTGGACCCTCGTGATCGACGGGGCCCCGCAGTCGCACGTCGACCTGGACGACCCGGCGTACCTCTCCTTCGAGTACCAGCGCCGGCTCGGGCACGTCATCGACCTCGTCGCCCCGCCGGGCCGGCCCGTGCACGCCGTGCACCTCGGCGGCGGCGCGTTCACCCTCGCCCGCTACGTCGCCGCCACCCGGCCCCGCTCCACCCAGCAGGTCGTCGAGCGGGATGCCGCCCTCGTACAACTGGTCCGCCGTGAGCTGCCGTTGGACCCGAACGCGCGGATCAGGGTGCGGTCCGTCGACGCCCGTCAGGGACTCGCCAAGGTGCCGGACGGCTGGGCCGACCTCGTCATCACCGACGTGTTCAGCGGCGCCCGGACACCGGCCCACCTGACCTCGACGGAGTTCCTCGACGACGTCCGCAGGGCCCTCAAGCCCGGCGGTGTCTACGCCGCCAACCTCGCCGACGGGCCGCCGCTGACCCACCTGCGTGGCCAGATCGCCACCGCCGCCGCCCGTTTCGGGCACCTCGCGCTGGTCGCCGACCCGACGGTGCTGCGCGGCAAGCGCTTCGGCAACGCCGTCCTGGTCGCCTCGGACCTCACACTGCCCGTCGCCGAACTGACCCGCCGCGCCGCCTCCGACCCGCACCCGGGCCGCGTCGAGCACGGCAGGACGCTCACCGACTTCACCGGCGGGGCCGTGCCCGTCACGGATCTCGCGGCGGTGGCCTCCCCGGCGCCGCCGGCCTCGGTGTTCCGGTGACCCCCGGCGGCGCTCAGTAGGTGCCGATCTCCACGCGCGGCGGCCCGTCGTGCCAGGTGCAGAAGACCGACACCCGGTCCGCGCCCGAGGAGAACTCCACGCGGATCCACGACTCCGTCTTCCACACCTGCATCGACCAGCCCGCGCCGGGAGTCGCCGAGACGAGGGAGGCGGACGTCTTCCCGAGGTCGAACACCGCCCGGCCGCCGTCGGTGTCGTAGCTCCTGACCCGGCCGGTGGCGGCGGGGGAGGGACTGGGGGTCCGGGTGGGCGCGGGGGTCGGCCGCGCCGTCGTCGGCGGGGCGCTCGAGGGCGTCCGCTGCGGCGGAGGTGTCCGTTCCGTCGGCGTGGCGAGCGGCCGCGGCTCCCGCGTGGGCGCGTCGGCGGCCTTGACGGGCAGGGCGCGCGGCGGGTCGTAGGCCGTGCCCGCCATCACCGTGTGGACACCCCACCAGGACAGCGTGACCGCCGCGCCCGTGGCGAGCAGCCAGGCCAGTAGGTGTACGAGTCCTCTGCGCATCGCGGGCCATCCTGCCTCACGCGCCCCACGCGCTGTCCAGGAACGAGCGCTCTCCAGGGGCCCGTTGTCCCCAACCGCGGAGTTGTCCACAGGCCCGCACCCGGCTGTTCGAGATGGCGTACGGTGCGGCGCATGGCAAGTGTGCTCGTGGTCGAGGACGACCAGTTCGTACGCTCGGCGCTCATCCGGCATCTGACCGACGCCTCGCACACCGTGCGCAGCGTCGGTACGGCACTGGAGGCGCTGCGCGAGGTCGCCCATGTCCGCTTCGACGTGGTGATCCTGGATCTCGGACTGCCCGATCTCGACGGGTCCGAGGCCCTGAAGATGCTGCGCGGCATCACGGACGTGCCGGTGATCGTCGCCACCGCCCGGGACGACGAGGCGGAGATCGTCCGGCTGCTGAACGCGGGAGCCGACGACTACCTGACCAAGCCCTTCTCCGTCGAGCACCTCTCCGCCCGCATGGCGGCCGTACTGCGCCGCGCCCGCTCCGGTTCCGGGGAAGGGCAGCCCACCCCCGTGCTCCGGGTCGGCGGCCTGACCGTCGACCCGCTGCGCCGCCAGGCCGAGCTGGACGGCGCCCGGCTCGACCTCACGCGCCGCGAGTTCGACCTGCTCGCCTTCCTGGCCCGCCGGCCCGGAGTCGTCGTCCCCCGCAAGGAACTGCTCGCCGAGGTCTGGCAGCAGTCGTACGGCGACGACCAGACCATCGACGTCCATCTGTCCTGGCTGCGGCGGAAACTGGGGGAGACGGCCGCCAACCCCCGCTATCTGCACACCCTCAGGGGCGTCGGTGTGAAGCTCGAACCCCCGGGGGCGGAGGCGCCGCGATGAGGTGGGCGCTGGTCAAGGTGGCGCTGGCGGTGACGACCATGGTCGTGCTCGCCTTCGCGGTGCCGCTCGGACTCGTCATCCGCGAGATGGCCCGGGACCGTGCCTTCTCGGGCGCCGAGCGGGAGGCCGCGGCCGTCGCCCCCGCCCTCTCCATCACCACCGACCGCGACCAGCTGGAACGGGTCGTCGCCTCCGCCGGATCCGATGCCGGCATGGCCGTGCACATACCGGCGGGCGACGGCCAGGAGGCCCTGGACCTCGGGCGGCAGCGCGCCGCCGACGAGGACATCGCGGCCGTGCGGAAGCTGGGCCGCGCCTCCACCACCGGCGTCCCCGGCGGCTCCACGCTGCTCCAGCCGGTCGCGCTCAGCACCGGCGAGATCGCGGTCGTCGAGGTGTACGTGCCCCAGGCCGAGGTCACCCACGGCGTGGGCACGGCCTGGGCGGTGCTCGCCGGGGTCGGAGTCGCGCTGGTCCTCGGGTCGGTCGCGGTCGCCGACCGGCTGGGCGTGCGCATGGTCCGGCCCGCCAGGCGCCTGGTCGACGGGGCGCGCGAACTGGGGGAGGGCAGGCTCGGCGCCCGCGTCCCCGAGGAGGGCCCGACCGAGCTGCGGCTGGCGGCCGTCGCGTTCAACTCCATGGCCGACCAGGTCGTCCAGCTCCTGGCGAACGAGCGGGAGCTGGCGGCCGACCTCTCCCACCGGCTGCGCACGCCCCTGACCGTGCTGCGGCTCAACACCGCCTCGCTCGGCGAGGGACCGGCCGCCGACCAGACCCGCAGCGCGGTCGAACAGCTGGAGCGCGAGGTCGACGCGATCATCCGTACGGCCCGGGAGGCCAAGCCGCAGACGGCCGCGGCCGGTCCGGGCGCCGGGTGCGATGCCGCCGAGGTGGTCCGGGAGCGGATGGCCTTCTGGTCGGCGCTCGCGGAGGACGAGGCCCGCAAGTGGCGGGTGGCCGGGGCCGACCGGCCGGTGCGCATACCCGTGGCCCGCGCCGACCTGGCCGCCGCGCTCGACGCGCTGCTCGGCAACGTCTTCCGGCACACCCCGGAGGGCACCGCCTTCGCGGTCGACGTGCACAACGCCGAGGACGCGGTGATCGTCCTCGTGTCCGACGCGGGCCCGGGCATACCCGACCCGGCGGCCGCGATGGCGCGGGGCCGGGGCTCCGGGAGCGACGGCTCGACCGGGCTCGGCCTGGACATCGTGCGCCGGCTCGCGGAGTCGACCGGCGGGGACGTGCGCATCGGCTCCTCGGTGCTCGGCGGGACCGAGGTGCGGATCTGGATCCAGGTGGCCGACCGCGCCCCCGCGAGCCGGGGACACCGGCAGCTGCGCCGCCGACGGCCCGGCAGGCCGGCCGCCGCCTTGAAGCAGTCCTGACTCGCCGGGCGCACGGGCAGTCCCGACTCGGCGTGCGCACGGGTCGGTCACGTTTCGACAAATGCACGGATCGGCTCTTGACGCATGACCGGACATACGGCTGTTATTGCGCCACCGTGTTCGGTCAAGTTGATTTCTGGTCGATTGCGACTGGATTTCACGCCTCACCCTCGTGACCGAACCCTGCCCTCAGGAGCCGTTCATGCACGACCTCTCCCTCTCCGGACCCTCCCTGCCCGCTCCCGGCCGCCGCACCGTGCTGCGCGGTATGGGTGGTGCGGCCCTGCTCGGTGCGGGCATACCGTTGCTGTCCGCGTGTGGTGGTGGCGCGGCCGCCGATCCGAAGACGGTCAGCCTGGGCTCCAACTCCTCGGACGCGGTGCCGAAGAAGGCGTTCGCGGAGATCTACGCG